>JAISII010000096.1 GCA_031262125.1 Oscillospiraceae bacterium
GAGGTTGCAACGCTTTTGCCGGCAAGCAGGCACTTCTTAACATATTCATATGCAGGCACGGTGCCGCCCATACACTCCACAACAATTCTAATTTCAATATCGTTGAGGATTTCTTCAAAATCGGTTGTAAACCTGTCGGCAAGCGGATTTTCGGGGAAGGTTCGCAAGTCGAGGATTTTTTTAATGTGCACCTCCTCGCCGATATGAGAGAACAGTTTGTTTTTATGGGTGGTTACAATTTCGGCTACGCCGGAGCCGACTACACCATGCCCGAGTATTGCAATTGAAATCATAATGGTTTTCCTCTTTATTTAAGTTTTTTTATATTTTCTTAAAATTAATATTTTAAGAAAATAATTAATTCTCATGCCCTAAGTATTGCTATTGAAATCATAATGGTTTTCTTCTTTATTTAAGTTTTTTATTAATTATTTCTTTCTCTTTGGCTTTTTTTGAAAGCCGATAGCAACAGTATATTTAAAAAAGCGGTAATATAAAAGCAGAGCAATAAGCACCAAAACACCTGCACCAAAAAGCATCAGCCCTGATGACAGCCACGGGGTAGAATACCTAAGCTCGATTTTGTGGTTGCCGGGTTGCAAAGCAATGCCGGTGAACATTGTGTTAATTCGTATTGTGTCAACGGGTTCTGAGTCAACATACGCTGTCCATCCGGTGGTGTAGGGCAGAGCAAGCGAGAGGATTTTAGGCTCTTGCAGGGTAATGTCGCCGCTTATATAATCGTTGCCGAACAAAACGTTTTGCAAGCTGTCTTCTTTAAGTTTTGCCGTTGCGGCGGGCAGGTTTTGCATATTTTCGCAATACATTTTAAGTTCGCCAAAGTTGTATGTGCCTTTTTGGTTAAAGTTTAGTGTTGCTGTAGTTTGTGCTTGCTGCGAGTAGCCTAAATTAAACAGAAAATCGTGCTTGCCGTCATAATAATTGTGCTCTTTTGTGTTGAAAGCTTGAGAATCGATTACTGCGGAAGTTTCCGCTGTAATAGAGACAGCGAAGGTATCAGCTGTAATAGAGGGGTCTTTTGTGAAATTCAAACCTTGCAGCTGTATATAAGTTTCGCAGTTTTGCAAACTTGCAAAAGTAAAGGTAAGTTTAGCATTTTTATTTTTAACTGTAATTGTTTTATTATTAATGGAAATGCCTTCTTCTCCACTAACGGTGAAAGGGATTTCCTCCATAGAAAAGCTTGCTTCTGTAGTGTTAATCGAATTATCTTTGCCAAAGGTTTGTGCTTCGTCGGTTTGCATGTCTGAAAGCACTGCTCCTTGCAGCATAGCCTGCTGTTTTTGCATAAAATTAAGCTTTTGATAATCATCCTGCGTTATATATGACGAATAAGTCCAGCCGAAGGGCAGGGCGTTATCGGTTTGAGAAATAGTATATTTGCTGTCTATAGGCAAAGTTTTGTTATAGCCGTAAGGCGTGCTTGTTTCGTTTTCGGCAACAAAATACTTTGCACTAAACAGTGCAGCTAAATCTGCACGGCGGTTAAGATTATGTATATTGCATGTGGGGTTGGCAGGCAGCATCACATCTCGTACAAACTCGGAGTAATATGGATTTGAAAGGCTGAAATACGAGTAAGTAGAGTTTACGTCATATACCATTGCGAAGTTTTTGCTTGGCCTTACGTCTGTGTCAATGCGAAAGTATGAATCGTCGTCAATTTTTGCCCCGGCTGCGGCTACAGTGTCGGTAACCATACTTCTTGTTTTCCAAAACGACTCATACCCTGCGGCGTAATTAGTCCCTGCGGGAGAAAAAAATTGCTCTGCATTTAAAGAAATACTTACAATTATTAATATTAATGCAATAACACGTTTTAGCGAGGTAACCTTGATTTTTGTTTTAGCAAGGTTTAGGGTATCGTTTACTTTGCTTGTGTCGGTAATGTAAAAGAACAAAACCACAATTACAAAAAGTAAAAACATAGCAGGAGAAGCAAATTTGTTTTTAGTGCCTGAAAGTGGCAAGCAAAGCATACCTAAAATATAAGCAACCGAACAGCATACCAAAACCAAAGCACTTTTTTTGCTCGGTGCAATCAGCTTCGGCATCATTAAAGCCGTTATAAAGCTAACCAAAAATGCAAACCCAAAGCTCCAGCGGTTGATTACATAGTCAAAACCGCTCATAACATAACCACCATAAGGTATAATAAGGATTAAGGTTAAAAGGATAACCCCAATTTTAAGCCCCAAACATTTTTTTCTTTGTGCAAAAAGCAAGAAAATAGATGCCGTTGCGGCACAACCAAAACCTAAACTGGAAAATATTGTGCCGGTAACATTACCGCCTAACCCCAAATAAAGATTTCGATAATATGCTGTTGTATAAAAAGTTTCGACGTATGCGTTTGTACCAAAACGCTCTGTGCCAAACATAACCATTATGCTGGGAAGAACTATCGGGGCAGCCAAAAACAAGCTGATAATACCATATAGAATCAGGTTTTTTGCAACAATTAGCAAATTGAATATTTTGCGTTGCTTATGCATTGTTAAAACACGAATAACTACATATATAACGGTTAAAACAACCAACATATAAAAGAAATAATAACTGCTTGCACAAGACAGTGCAACGGTTATTATGAAAAAGAAAGGCTTTTCTTTTGCTAAAATTTTCTCAACTCCTATTAAAATAAGAGGAAGAAAGATTAGCGGGTTTAAAAAGAAAGGGTGGCGTATTCCCGCATATAGTGAGAACCCGCAAAAAACATAAATTATGCTGCTGCATAACGAGGCAAACCGCCCGCAATTGAACCTTTTGCAAAAAGCCGAAAACGCAATACCAATGCAAAAAAGCCTTAAAACAACTAAAACGCTGTATAAATAAGGAGTATAGCTTGAGGGGACAAAAGCCGATAAATAACCAAACGGGTCGCCGATAATATAAAAACTGAGGGTGGTAATAACATCATCACCCGCACCCATATTCATTTCCCACTGGGGCAAAGAAAGCCCGTTACCGGAAAACAAATTTACAGCCGCTTCTCGCAGATATTGCCCCCAATATGTTAAAATCGGCAAATGCTGAGTATATGCGTCAGCGTCCCAAACAAAGCTTTTAAGAGGGTTTAAAAAAACATGGTACGCACACAGAAATGTAAACCCGAAAACTAAAGAATATACGGCATAATAAGCGAAGCGTTCATGCCATTTGCTTTTGGAGGAGAAGTTACGATAGAAGTTTTTAATGTTGGTAATCATTGTTTAAACTTTCCTTTTTTCGTTTTTTGTTGTAAAAATTAAAGGGTTATTGTGTTACAGTTGTTGTTACTGTTGTTTCTTCTTCCGGTGCAGAGGTGTTTTCCGCAACGGTTTCGTCGGGTTCGGTGGCATCGGTGCTTGTCGTGTTTTCTTCGCCGGCGGTGGTTTCTTCTTCTCCGGAGCCATGGTTCCCGTCGCAATATTCGGGCACATAACTGGGGTTATAGTACCCTTCGTCGGTGCTTGGGCAATCTTCGTTTGCCAAAAGCCCTGTTACGGTGCAGTACGCAAGCTTCTCAACATTGTTCGATAATTCATACTCACGGTGCGGCTTGCCTTCAAGATATTTTTTCATAACCTTTTGGAAGAGCAAAACAGCCTCGTTAGTGCTGCCGCCGTTCATTGCTTTATATTCTTCCAAACCCGTCCAAACTGCCAGTGTGGCATAGGGCGAAGCTCCCGCAAACCAAACATTTTCGTTATTATCGGTAGAACCCGTTTTGCCTATAATATCCCAGCCGTCTACTCTGGACTTATAAGCACGGGTGCTGACGCTGTTTGTAATATTATAATGGAGCAAACGGTTCATAATTGTTGCCGTTTCTTCCGAATAAGCTTCTTTAGAGATTGGTGTGCGATTATCTAAAATTACGTCGCCTTTAGAATCCGTTACATAGTAATAGGTGTAGGGCTTGTAGTAACGCCCGCCGTTAAGCATATAGGCATAGGCGGCTGCCATTTCTACAGTGGTTGTGCCACGGCTCATAGAGCCGATAGAAAGTGCACCCAACTGTTCGCTGTCAGATTGCACAAGATATTTAAAGCCCATTAG
>JAISII010000107.1 GCA_031262125.1 Oscillospiraceae bacterium
GGTTACCGAAATTTTGCACCAAATTGGTGTGCCTGCACACATAAAGGGCTACCACTATTTGCGTGACGGCATTATTATGAGCATTGAAACGCCCGAGATTATTAACGCCGTAACAAAGCAGCTGTACCCCAGCATCGCAAAAAAATATCAAACCACAAGCAGCCGTGTTGAGCGTGCTATCCGCCATGCTATTGAGGTAGCTTGGGACAGAGGCGATGTTGATATTCTAAATTCCTATTTTGGCTACACAATTCACAACGGGCGTGGCAAACCCACAAACAGCGAATTTGTAGCAATGATTTCTGATAAATTACGCCTTAAAATCAAAAACGCAAGCTGATTTTTTGCTGTTTTTATAACCATTAGCTTTTATAAATTTTAAGTTAAATCTATTCAAACTTAACTATTCCCTACTCGCCACTTTTTTAAAAGTGCAAAATTCTGATTACTTCTTTAAGCCTTTTCATAACAATCCACAAAGTAAAACCCGCCCCAATTTTAAAAAGGGACGGGTTTTGCTTTTTATTTTAATATAAAAATATAATTTGGCATCTGACATTTATTTCCCAATGTCGGTGCGGTAATGTGCGTCTTTAAAACTAATTTGCCCAACCGCTTCATAACTGTGGTTTATAGCTTCATCTAAACTATCTCCCACAGCGGTAACACCAAGCACACGCCCGCCGTTTGTAAAAAATCTTCCGCTATCGTCTTTTTTTGTGCCGGAGTGATAAACTGTAATATTTTCGCCGCTGAAATTATCGCTTGAAATTATACCGCCTGTATTAGCGTCCAGCCCGAAGATTTCTACGCCTTTTTCGTAATTTTCGGGGTAGCCGCCGCTTGCCATAACAACGCAAACTGCACAATTGTCGCTCCAGCAAATTTCAACCTCTGGAAGTCGTTCGTCAATCACGGCTTCCATAATGTCAATAATATCGGTTTGCAGGCGTGGCAGCACAACCTGTGCCTCCGGGTCGCCAAAGCGGGCGTTGTATTCAATTACTTTAGGACCGTTTTCCGTTAACATCAAGCCAAAATAAAGGCATCCCTTAAAGGTTCGTCCCTCTGCATTCATTGCGTTAATTGTAGGCAGGAAAATTTTCTCCATACATTCATTTGCAATACTGTCGGTATAAAACGGATTTGGGCTGATTGTACCCATACCACCCGTGTTTAAACCCTTGTTGCCGTCGAGTGCACGTTTATGGTCTCGGCTGCTAACCATAGGCACAACAGTTTTGCTGTCGCAAAAAGCTAAAACCGAAACTTCAACTCCTGTTAAAAATTCCTCAATTACCACCGAGCTGCCCGAGCTGCCGAACTTTTTGTCCTCCATAATTTCTTTAACAGCGGCAATAGCATCACTCAAGCCCGAGCAAATAATAACACCTTTGCCCAAAGCCAAACCGTCCGCCTTAACCACAACAGGCACATTACCCAAAGTTTTTAAAAATTCATATGCATCTTCGGCGTTTGTAAAACTTTTGTGTTTTGCCGTGGGTATGCCGTACTTTTGCATAAGGTCTTTAGAAAACACTTTGCTTGCCTCTATTATTGCTGCATTTTTGTTTGGGCCAAATGCACGCACGCCGGCATTCTGCAAAGCATCAACCATTCCGGCTGCCAACGGGTCGTCGGGTGCAACAACGCATAAGTCAATTTTAGTGTCGACAGCAAATTGCACAACACGTTCAATGCTTGCGATGGGTATATCCACACACTCGGCATCGCAAGAAATACCGCCGTTGCCGGGCAAACAATAAATTTTTGAAGCCTTAGGGCTTTTTTTTATTGATTTAATAAGAGCGTGTTCTCGCCCGCCGCCGCCTATTACAAGAATTTTCATACAAACCTCTGTTTAAAAAAATAATGCTGATTTTTGCTTGAATAAAGTAATAAAACTATTGACAACCACCGTTCAAAAGGTTACAATTATCAACAGCCGCAAGAGGCTGTATTTTGTAACTTTTTGTCGAAATTATAATTAATTAAAGGGGAATTTTAAAATGAATCAAAAAAATTATTCAAAACAAGACCGTTTGGTGCAATATGCAGCAAACCCAATGGTACAAGTAATCGAGTCTCTCGTTGCAGAGAATTGCGGCAGTTGGCAAGGAAGTGCAGACAATCTGCTGCAAATTTGCAAAACACACAGCGATTATTCACTGTTTTTGGCTGCAGATGCTAATAGTATTAATAAATACTTAACCGAAATAAGAAGTGAATTGTTTGAGTTTAGTAAAATACATATGCAATTGCTGCCTAACAATCAAGAAAATCAACTCATACAATTTATTAGTGATGGAACAACCTAATCCCTGTAAAACTCATCACCATACCGTATTTATCGCAGGTAGCAATAACATTGTCGTCTCTAATGCTCCCGCCCGGCTCGGCAATAAACTTAACGCCCGATTTATTGGCACGCTCAATATTATCACCAAAGGGGAAGAATGCGTCGGAGCCTAATGCGACATCTGTCAACTGTGCAATCCAAGCTTTTTTCTCGGGCAAAGTTAACGGCTGTGGTTTTTGTGTAAAAAACAGCTCCCATGTGCCGTCACGCAATACATCGTCATAATCTTCCGATATATAAACATCAATAGTATTATCACGGTCAGGGCGGCGGATATCTGCTTTAAACGGTAAATTAAGCACTTTCTCATGCTGGCGCAGCCACCAGTTATCAGCCTTTTGACCGGCAAGACGAGTACAATGCACCCTGCTTTGCTGGCCTGCGCCAACACCTATTGCCTGCCCGTTTTTAACATAGCAAACCGAGTTTGACTGTGT
>JAISII010000128.1 GCA_031262125.1 Oscillospiraceae bacterium
GCATCCGACGGGATAGAAAACGCCGTGGCTGCACTGCGGGCAAAGCTTGGGCATATGACCAAAATTGAGGTTGAAGTTAAAAATTTTGAAGAGCTGCAACAGGCAATAAATTCGGGTGCCGATATTATTATGCTGGACAATATGCAGCCGTCAGAGATGAAAAAAGCGGCAGAAATTACAAACGGCAGGGCATTGTTAGAAGCAAGCGGCAACATTACCGAGCAAAACATTGCCGAGGTTGCAAAAAGCGGGGTTGACATTATTTCGTCAGGTGCGTTAACACATTCGGTAGCGGCGTTTGATATTTCGCTTAAATTTGATTGATTTTTAATATATTCGGTATGGATAAAACAAGGCAAAAAGGAGCATAGGGTTATGAAAAATACAGCTAAACTTTTGTTTAAACGAACAACCGCATTGGTAACGGCGTTTGTTTTGCTTGTTACGGCACTTGCATATTTAACAATTGCGGCAACAGCAAAAGAGAACGCACTAAACGGCAAACTTTACTTTTCGCAAACTGTTGCCGAGCTGCAAACAGGTAACACAATGCTGCTGCATGCTTTTGTTAACAGCAATTCGTCTGTGCAAAATTCGGTCAGCTTTGTCAGCACAAATTCTAATATTGCAGGCGTTAACGCACAAGGAATTGTTACGGGCGTTGCCCCCGGCACGGCAACCATAACGGCAGTGCAGCACGGCACAGGGCAAACCGCCAATTGTGTTGTTACAGTAAAAGGGCAGCCAATTGTGCAGCCCACAACGGTAACAGTACCCACAACTACAACAGTTCCCATAACCACAACGGTTCCTGTAACTACAACTGTACCCATAACCACAACGGTTCCTGTAACTACAAATGTACCCACAACCACAACAGTTCCTGTAACTACAACCGTACCCACAACTACAACGCCTCCGCCAAGCTACCCCGTAACACTAAGCGAGAAATCAGCTAAAATCTATACAGGCAATCTACATCACGTTGCGGCAAAATCGGCGGGTGCAATTACATATAAAAGCAGCAATACCGAAGTTGCAACAGTTAACGCAAGCGGAATTGTAACGGCTGTAAAGGCGGGTTCGGCAACCATAACCGCAAGCAGCAGCTCGCATTCGGCAACGTGCACGCTTACCGTTGTAAGCGGTACAACCGTCAACATAAATAAAACCACAGCAACCTTCCCCCAACGCAAAACCTACCGCAATAATTCGAAAACTTCCGGTGTTAAATGGAAAAGCGGAGATACATCTATAGCATCCGTTAACGAGGCGGGCTATATTGAAGGCGTTAAAGCAGGCACAACCGTTGTAACGGCGTATACCTCAAGCGGGGCGGCAACCTGTTTGGTTACAGTGCAGCCGCTTGCACCGATACGCTATGCATATGCAACGCCTAACAGTGCTGCACCAAATACAAACATTACCTTTACGGCAATAACCGATAAAACCCGCACGGCGGTTAAGTTTGAGCTAACCAGCGGCAGCACTAAATACACAGTAAATGCCACAGCAAAAACCGATGATTACGATACATACGTTTGGACGGGTTCGTCGTCCGAAATAGCCGTTGCAGGCGAGTACACCCTAAAGGCATACTCTCAAAACGGCAGTGCAAGCCAGTGGCAAACTTGTGCCGACGCACAAATTAATATTATGATCACAAACACCGCACCTTCCGAATACACATTCGATAAACACTCTATGAGTACAGCCGGAATTGACTTTATTAAAGACTCGGAGGGTCTTGTTAAAATATTAGAGGAAGACCAGCTGGTAGCCGGTGTAGATAACATTGGGCATGGTGTTGTTATAAATATTGGCGACACTTTTTATAACGATTTGACGGCAAAAACTTCCTACGGCTATATGATAAAAGAACTTAACGATAATTATATGCCCGCAGCGGATGCGTTTTTTGCAGGCAACAATATTAAGGCTAACCAATACCAGTACGATGCGTTGATTTCGTTCTATTATAATTTGGGCACACGCATTTTAAACAACGACAGCGACCTTTCGGGTGTGTTCCTCAATGCACTCGATACAGCATCTTCAATCACTCCGGCGACCGGTGTTGCAGGTTTTGTTAATAGTGATTCGGTTAGATTACGCTCGAGTACAAGCACAAGCAACAGTACCAATATTTTAAAAACTATGGAAATAAACACAACTTTTACTTTTGAAGACAGCAAAATCTATACAGGTTCCGGCTACAATTGGTACAAAATTAAACTTACCGACGGCACGGTAGGTTATATAGCAAGTGATTATGCTTCTGTTGCGGCGTTTAACATAGGGGCAAAGGGCGTTGTTACTACTAATGTTAATATGAGAAGTGCCGCAACAACAGGGAGCAATAATGTTATCAAAACTCTCGGCGTCAACACATCCTTTACATTTGCCGACACAAAAATTTACAGCGGTTCGGGCTACAGCTGGTATAAAATAAAACTGACCGACGGAACAGTAGGTTATATAGTAACCGATTATGCCGAGCTTGCACCCGAGAGAAACCTAAGCAAGGTTAACAAAACCAATCTTATCAAATATTGGCTGCAATACCACCATGCAAGCAAATCCTGTGTTTTGGGCTTGCTCTACCGCCGTATTGATGAGGTGGAAATGTTCCTCTACGGCGATTATGTGCGGGATGGCAGGAATAATAAAAAAGACTTCAGCTTTACTTGTGCAAGCAATTCGGGTTTTTATATTGATTTTTAACCCGAAAATAATTTAGTATTAACTGCTAAAAGCAACGAAAGGCAAAAATAATGACAATTAGCTTTATAGGTGCGGGCAATATGGCAACCGCAATAATAAACGGCATTTTAAAGGCAAAGGCATATTCGCCGCAAGAGCTGCTGGTTTTTGATATTGACCAAAACAAGCTGCAAACCTTTAAAAGCCAAGGGCTGCAAACTGCAAACAGTGCAGAACAAGCTGCAAAAATGGCAGACATTTTGGTACTTGCCATAAAGCCTCAAACATACCCCGATGTTTTAGCCGAAATTAAAAATTCGGTAGCTCCGACAACGGTTATTGTAACCATAGCGGCGGGGATTTCGAGCGATTACATACGCCAAGCGTTGGGGCAAAACGCCCCTGTTGTACGGGTTATGCCAAATACTCCGCTTTTGCTGGGGTGCGGGGCATCGGCACTGTGCAAAACCCAAAATGTTACGCAGCAGCAGTTTGAGGTTGCAAGAAACCTGTTTGCTTGCAGCGGCATAACCGAGGTTTTAGACGAAGCCCAAATGAACGCAGTAATTGCCGTTAACGGCTCCAGCCCTGCGTATGTTTACCTTTTTGCAAAGGCAGCAAGCGACTATGCAGCCGATGTTGGCATAGACCAAACCACAGCATTGCGGCTGTTTTGCCAAACATTAATCGGCAGTGCCAAAATGCTTATTAACAGCGGAGACACTCCCGACGAGCTTATAAAAAAAGTTTGCTCACCGGGCGGCACAACAATTGCAGCAATGAACAAATTGGATGAGCGTGGTTTTTATAACTCAGTAAAAGATGCTATGGCAGCCTGCACGGCAAGAGCCGAAGAGCTGGGCAAGTAAGCCGAATAAAATGTCAACCTCCCGCATAAGTATAGGACAAACCTATATTATAAAAGCGGAGGAATTGCAAATGAAGGGACACGTTTTTAACTTTAGAAAACGGCGAGTTGCGTACGAAAACCTAAAAAAAATCACCCAAAACAGTGCAGAAAACGGGGGAGGCAACACCAAAACTTTGCCGCAAAGCCCCGTTAAAACAGGCAGCTATAAAAACGAATACCAACCAAAAACAATTAACAACGGCACTTTTGAAGAGTTACGTCAAAAGCTTTCGCCCGCCGATGCAATTGCATTTGTTAAGGCTAATTTGCTTTATTTTGCGTTTGGGTTTGTAATTTTAGTGGGCATTTTTTGGGGAGCGGCAGTTGCAAAAGGAGCCGACCGCTCGCTTGCACTAAGCTTGGACTTTTTGTTTACCACAAACCTGCAAGCACGGCTTGCACACGGCTTTTTTGAAACTTTTTGTGCCTGCTTTGCATCTAATTTTATGTTTTTGCTGGCAGTTTATGTTTTTGCCGCTGCACCATGGGGCTGTGCTGCTGTGCCGCTTATTTTGTTTTTTAAGGGCTTTGGCGTTGGGCTGTGTGCAGGGCATTTGTACATACAATACGGCTTAAAAGGCCTTGGGTTTTATGTGGTTGTGCTGCTGCTGGGGATTTTTATTTTCTCGGTTGCTTTGGTGGTTCACAGCAAAAATGCGTTTAATCTTTCAAAGCGGTTTGTACGGCTGTGCTTTTTTAAAAAGTCCGAAAGTTTTGGCTTTGCCGCCGAGTTTAAAAACTTTACCCT
Source organism: Oscillospiraceae bacterium (assembly GCA_031262125.1). Classification (GTDB taxonomy): domain Bacteria; phylum Bacillota; class Clostridia; order Oscillospirales; family Acutalibacteraceae; genus JAISII01. The sequence goes on from JAISII010000128.1 coordinate 4,362, forward strand.
AAAAAGTGCACAGGTTTTAATTTTTGCCGCATTTTCGGCTTTGGTTGATACCGTGCTATGGAGCGTTTTTGCACCGTTGTTTAATTTTTAGTAAACGGTGTTTAAATAGAAAAGAAAAAAAGGAATTCAAAATGTCAACTAAAACAAACTCAAATTCAAAAACAATACTCGATATGCTGTCGTTGTATTTTAAAAGCTTTCCAAAGCTTTTGGCGGTTAACGTAATTTTTTCTATTCCGTTTGCGTTGTTTGCTGCACTGCTTTTGCTTGCACGTGCTTTTTCCGATATTCACCCCGCAATTATGTTTATGATGCTGCTGTTTAGTTACCCGTTTTACGGCTGCATAACACTGGTAACACGAGAAATTGTAAGCAAGCAAACATCGCAGATAAACATTTTGCACGTGTTTATGAAGTCGCTTAAAGAAAACTACCTGAAATTTGTAATACAAGGCGGTTTGCTTTGCCTTGTGGCAACGGCTTCGTTCTTTTCGGCATTGCTCTATTTGCAAATGGCGGCTACCAACCCGTTGTTTTATGCTTTGCTGGTGGTTTCAATACTAATTTCGCTTTATTTTATGTTTGTGTTTTTCTATTTGCCGGTTATGACGGTTTCGTTCGACGTTAAGGCAAAGCATTTGTACAAAAACTCGGCACTAATGGCATTGTTTGAGGTTAAAAACAATGTTAAAGCTTTTTTGTGCATATTGGTTTTGGTGCTTATTTTTGCTACAATTTTAATTAATGTTACTAATTATTATTTGTTTTTGGGTTTGCTGCTTGTGTTTATGGTTTTAATTTTACCGTCGTCAATGTCGTTTTTTGCAAACTGGTGCATTTTAGACAAAATGGTAGCCCTTATGACAAAGGATGAAAAGCCAAGTGCAGCAAAAGAGGCAGCAGTTGCAGACAATGGTCCTGAGGAAGAAAACACCGACATTAAACAGACCTTGCAGGCAAAAGGCGTCAGCCTTGAGGGCGACCCCGATGAGTTTATTTTTTACGGCGGCAAAATGATAAAACGCTCGGTGCTTATTAAGCAGCTTGAGGAAGAAAACTCTTGATTTTACTATAATTTTAATAACTAATACTAATATCAAAAACAAAACTGCCTCCGCAAAAACGGGGGCAGTAATTTTTTTGCATTTTGTGCGTCAGGCTACATTAAGCATATTCTAAAGGCAGATTTAAAAACATTAAAACTGCACAAATAAAAACGCCCGCCCTATTGGGCGGACACTTTGTTAATGTTGGCATCTTCCTATTTTCCCGGGCCGTCACCAGCCAAGTATCTTCGGCACTACAGGGCTTAACTACCGTGTTCGG
>JAISII010000148.1 GCA_031262125.1 Oscillospiraceae bacterium
CCTGCAAGCTCCATTTTTGCCAAAACACGGGCAAGGGGTATTTCAATTTCGCAAAGCAGCTTGTGCTGTGCGTTTTCTTCAATCAATTTTTCTAAAGTTTGCACCAGCAAGCCAAACGATGCTAAGCTTGCAATTTCCTCGGTTAATTCACCCTCGTTTTCGGCGTTAACTTCAGTTGACGGCACATTATACTCGGCAAATAAACGCTCTAATTCATACGAACCCGACGGGTTAAGCAAATAGGCGGCAAGCTCGGCGTCGAAAGTGCAATTTTTAAATTCGATGCCCCCGGCTGCGGCATATTTATAAATTGCTTTTGAGCAAAATGTCTTTTTTTCTATATCTTCGTCGCCTAAAAATTTTACAAATTCGCTTTGAGAGCTTATAACAGTGATAGTATCGGGCGAGAAAAAGTAAGCGTTTTCAAACTCACCGTCTTTAAAATTTGCATAAAACACGGCTTGCTTTTGCAGGGCTAAAGCTTTAAAAAATTTGGAGGATTCTTGCACAAAAACAAGCTGCAGCGGTTGTGCGGGTGCATCGGTTAGTGAGGCAGAGGTTGCTGTTACAAGCTTAGACGGCGTTGTGTTTTCGGGGATTATCTTTTTCATCAGAGAAAACAGTTCAAGGTCAGTCATCAAAGCGGCAGCGGCGGGGTAATCGGGTGTTTGGGTGTTGTAGCTTTGTATGTCGGTTTCAATAGGGGCATCGCAGCAAATTGTGCCTAAATCGTAGCTTAAAAAAGCACTTTCTTTGCCTGCTTGCAGCTTTAGCTTTAGTGCAGGTTTAATTTCAAGCGTGTCTAAATTATCATAAATATTTTCAATGCTGCCGTGGGCTTTAATCAGCTCTAATGCACCTTTTGCACCAATGCCCGCCACTCCGGGGATGTTATCGGAGCTGTCGCCTTGCAGTGCTTTAACGTCAATAAGCTGATGCGGGGCAATGCCGTATTCTTCGTCAATTTTCATCAAGTCATAAATTTTATCTTCTTTTGTCGAGGCTAAATGCACACAGGTTGTTTCGCTCACAAGCTGCAAGCTATCTCGGTCGCCCGTTGCAATAACACATTCGCCGCCCGTGGCTTCAACCGCTTTTGTAAGTGTGCCCAAAATGTCATCGGCTTCATAGCCCTCGCACGTTACCATAGGGTAGCCCAAATAGCTCAAAAGCTCTTTTAGCGGTGCCATCTGAGAATACAGCTCCGGCGGCATACCTTTGCGTTGGGCTTTGTATGCAACATATTTTTTGTGGCGAAAGGTTGGTGCTTTAAGGTCAAAAGCAATTATTGTGCAGGTTGCCTTAGAAGCCGTCTTTGCCTTTTGCAGCATATTTAAAAAGCCGTAAATTGCATTTGTAAGCCTGCCGTCTTTTGTTGTAAGGGGGCGTATGCCGTAAAACGCACGGTTTAAAATGCTGTTGCCGTCTACAAGTAAAACTGTCATTCTCAGATTTCGTCCTCTTCCTCGTAATAATAAGAATAATCTATGCCCTTCATAAAGACCTCACGGTCGTTTATTTTATCGGTCAAAGCACCTTTTAATAATGCTTTGATTTTATCTGCTGCCGTTGTGCTTTCACGCATTGCGTCAAGATAATGCTTCTTATCTATTTTGCTCCAATCCGTGCAGAGATTCAAGTTTTTCTTCAAGATGAGGTCAAGCCAAATGCGTGTGCTTCTTCCATTACCCTCCATAAACGGATGGGCAACATTCATCTCAACATATTTATCTGCAATTTCATCAAAGGTGCGTTCGGGCATCTGTTCAATCGTTTTTAGAGTGTTTTCCAAAAACTGCACGGGTGCAAAACGAAAACCGCCTTTGGCAATGTTCAAAGTTCGGATTTGCCCGGCAAAGTCGTACAGACCGCCAAATAAATAACCGTGAATTTGCTGCAAGCCTTTTACCGTGCCGACTTCGAGGATGTTGAGTAAGCTGCTGTCAAATAGGGCATATGCCTTTGATTTGCTTTTACCGTCAATGGTTTTATCGCTGTAAGTGAACCATTCGATAAAACGATTTGCTTGTTTGCTTGGAAAATTTTTGGCAAGCTCAATTATTCCATTATAATCCAAAACATTTGCTGCTCGTTTTTTACCATCAGGTGCAGTGAATTTGAACTGGGTAGTCACACTACCCAATTGATTGTTTTCGCGTTTTAATTTTGCCTTAAGGTATTTCCAGTAATTCCGGTTTTTTTGATAATCATTTTCATCACGCAAAACGCCGACAATATCAAGCACCGAGAACCACCATTTGGAGTTTTGGTCGTCCCAAACGGCACGAACCTCTCTGTCGTTAAAAAAACGGATTGAAATTTTAGCGGGCATTGTTATTCTCTCCCTTGTTTTTTGTCGGTTTGTTCATGACAGCAAACGTTCTATATCTTTTGCAAGAGCATCAGGGGCTAACGCAGGAGAGTAGCGGCCTATGACCACGCCTTTGCGGTCTATCAAAAACTTCCCGAAATTCCACTTAACATCCGCAGGAGCATTGCTTTTTGTCATCGGCTTTATCGCTATTTCAAACGCCTTGGTTTTGAGGTTTCCTCTGTCTTTTGGCATTTGTTGTTTTAGCCATGTAAAAAGCGGCTCTGCGTTCTCGCCATTTACATCAATCTTTTTAAAGCGAGGGAATGTAGTGCCGTAATTCAAAGAGCAAAACTCACCGATTTCGGTGTCGCTCTCCGGCGTTTGCTCGTGAAATTGATTGCAGGGAAAATCAAGTATGACAAAGTTGCGTTCTTTGTATTTGTCGTATAGTTCTTGAAGTGCCTTGTATTGCGGTGTAAGACCACAGCGAGTGGCGGTGTTTACAATTAGTAACACCTTGCCTGTGTAAGTCGACAGCGAAACGTCATTTCCTTCTGCATTTTTTACCGTAAAATCATAAATGGTCATTTTACTATTCTCTCTTTCAAGTGTTTTTGAGTATAAGGGCAAATCTCGATACATTTGCCGCATATTGATATTTCTATGCCAATCCTTCCATTCCAACACTTTGGTTTTTCGGGGTCGGTAATACGCCCCTCGGCGAACGCCACCGAAAAACGGATAATCTTCATAGGCAGTGGTAATGTTAGAAAAACTCTTTACCTATATTATAAATAAAAATTGCAAATAAATCAATGTTTATTAAAAAAATAAAAAATGCAAGGTTCTAAAAATCTTCTTGATATTTGTGCAAGTACAATTGAATATGAAGAATAAATAAGGAGAGGTATAATACCTCTCCGTTGTTGTAAATAACTATTTTTTAGCATATCATCATTGTTATAAATCCACTTTTTCAAAGCGTTTTGCCGATATTTTGTACGCCGTCCATGTGCCGAGGGCATACAAAATAATCCCAATTATCAAAAACGGTAACTGTCGTGCAAAATCGCTTGCCTTTGTACTGTCCATCCATTCAAACATAGGAAAATGCACCATTGTTTCCATCGCTATAACAACCAATGCCGCAGGGATAATAGCCGCTAAAAAGGCTCTCCCGGCTTTATAGGCGGTTTTGAAAAATTCGGTCATAAACAGCAGATTGAACAAAGCAAAAGTTAAAAAACCAAAACCGTAAAAAGCCGCATTCGCTTCAATCCCCGCCGGATTCCCGCTCGGCAGTATAATGATACGCAAAAAAGTAAACGGCAACGAGATAAGCAGCGAAACCATTTGCGAAAGACAAACGAGCAAAAATTTTGACTTCACAATATCTCGCTTGCTTATAGGCAGCAGTGCAGAATAATAAATATCGTTTGTTTCTCGCCCGTACATAAAGGTGATGTAGGGACCAAGACAGGCAAAAATAAAAACCATGCCATACGGATACGCCGGAACGATAACGAGAATGCCCATGAGTGCGAAAACGAACAAATTCGGGTGAGCCGCAAGCCGAATTTCTTTATTCAAAAGGTTAAACATCATAAATCACCTTTTCTGTGCGTACCATAATTTCGTCGATTGACAACGGAGCGGTTTCTCCGAGTGTTTTCAAAAATGAAAACGATTCGATAAACTCCGTCGTTTCTGCACTTTTTAAGAGTTTTCCGTCTTTGATATATGTTACCAAATCGGCACACTTTTCCAAATCGGTGGTGATATGGGTGGAAAAGAGAATGCTACGCTCTCCGCTTTTTACAAGCTGCCGAAAGAGTCCCAACAGGTCATTGCGTGAAACAGGGTCAAGACCGCTTGTGGGCTCGTCGAGAATGAACAGCTTTGCATGATGAGAAAGGGCGAGTGCCAACATATATTTTACTTTCATGCCGCTGGACAACTCTTTTACTCTTTTTTGCGGGTCGAGTGCAAAGGCATCCATATATTTGCAATAAGCGGTATCGTCCCAAGCCCTGTAAAACCGTTTGGTTACATCGGTAATGGAGAACAGTTTTTTCTGCTTGTAAAAATCAATTTCACCGAGTACCACACCGATTTCTTGTTTGCAGCGTTGTTCATTTTCATAGTAATTCAGTCCGAACATCTGCGTTGTTCCTGCATCCAATTTTACCATATTGAGTATAGATTTGAGCGTGGTCGTTTTACCCGCTCCGTTTTTACCTATAAAACCCATAATTTTACCCTGTGGCAGCGAAAATGAAATATCCTGCAAGGTAAAGCTCGAATAACGCTTGGTAATGCCCTGAACGGCTAATAAATCCATATTAATCATTCCTTTCGTTATTTAGCAACCCGTTTAATGTGCCGCCTGTAAAACGCAAGAATTTTTCTTCGCCGATAAGTGCAAGTCCCGCCGTAATCGGATTCGTGTCGCCAAGAACAACAAGGGTATCGCCCGCTTTGAACCCTAACGTATCCCGTGCCTTTTTTGGCAAAACAATCTGCCCACGTTCACCGACTGTAACCGTACCGAAGATATATTTATCCCGAGGTCCAATGGGCAAGCCGCTTTCTTTAGAATCGTAACGTACTAAGTCATTGATAGATACATCAAACAAGTCCGCTATCGCTTCGCAATTTATAATATCGGGGAGCGTTTCGCCGTTTTCCCACTTCGCTACAGCTTGCCGAGTAACGCCGATTTTCTCAGCTACTTCTTCTTGCGACATATGGCTTTTAGCCCGCAAATGACTGAGGTTTGCCGCAATATTGGTTTTTCTATTATTCATACTTTTCACCCTCCGATAGTATTATACCCCATTTAATTTGAGCATTCAAGCGATTTGCACTAACAGGATATGTTAGCTTTGGTTGCGTAACAATAAAACGGAGAGGCACAATGCCCCTCCGCTGTTTTTTAGCCTCCGAGTCGCTTTTTAAATCAATCTTTATTAAAAAAATAAAAAATTTAAAAAACTTTTTGTAGCTATTGACAAACCACAATATGTAGTGTAAAATTAAATTCACGCCACAAAATAGGTATAAGATATTGAAAAGGGTAAAAGAGGACAAAAACTATGGTAACAAAGATTATTAAAAGAGACGGGCGTTCGGTGCCGTTTGAACTTGAAAAAATAACCGAAGCTATTTTTAAAGCAGCTCAGGCAATTGGCGGCAGCGATGTTAAAGCAGCCGAAAACCTTGCCCAAAAGGTTAAAGATTGCCTTGATAAAGAGGATTCTAAAACAGCTCCTACGGTTGAGCATGTTCAAGATACCGTCGAAAAAATTCTTATCGAAAACGGGCATGCCCGCACGGCAAAAGAGTTTATTCTTTATCGTGCCGAGCGTACCCGTGTGAGAGAGATGAACACAAAGCTGATGAAGATTTATGAGGACTTGACTTTTAAATCGGCATTAGATAACGACATTAAGCGAGAAAACGCAAATATCGACGGCGATACCGCTATGGGTACAATGCTTAAATACGGCTCCGAGGGTGCAAAGCAATTTTACGAGATGCGTATTTTAAACCCAAAGCATGCAAAAGCACACCGTGAGGGCGATATTCATATTCACGATTTGGACTTTTTAACGCTTACCACAACCTGCTGCCAAATCGACCTTATAAAATTGTTCGAGAATGGGTTTTCTACCGGGCATGGCTATTTGCGTGAGCCCAACGATATTGCATCCTACTCCGCACTTGCTTGTATTGCAATACAGAGCAACCAAAACGACCAGCATGGTGGGCAAAGTGTGCCAAACTTTGATTTTGCAATGGCAAAAGGCGTTGCAAAAACCTATCGCCGTATTTACAGGCAAAACCTTGCCCGTGCCATCGAGCTTTTGACCGATGCCGAGATTGAAGCCGCAATTGAGCAAGGCAAAGAAATTTGCGATGCAGCCGAAGCGGCAAGCGGTGCAGTGCCGAAGTTAGAGGACGGTGAAAAATACAAAGCCGCCGAGCTTGAGATTTTAACAGAAAAATACGGCAAAGAAACAGCTGCAAAGCTGCAAAAATTTGCTTTTAAGCACGCCGAGAAGGAAACTGACCGTGCGGTTTATCAGGCTATGGAAGCGTTGATTCATAACCTTAACACAATGCACAGCCGTGCAGGGGCACAGATTCCGTTCTCTTCGCTAAACTACGGTTCCGATACTTCCCCCGAGGGGCGTATGGTTATAAAAAACATACTTTTGGCAACTGATTCCGGCTTGGGCAACGGCGAAACACCGATTTTCCCAATCCACATTTTTAAGGTTAAAGAGGGCGTAAGCTATAACCCGCAAGACCCCAACTACGATTTGTTTAAGCTTGCCATTAAAGTTTCGGCTAAGCGGCTCTTCCCGAACTTCTCGTTTTTGGATGCACCGTATAACCTTAAATTTTACCGCCCCGGGCACCCCGAGACCGAGGTTGCCTATATGGGTTGCCGTACACGTGTTATTGCTAACCGCTGTGGTCCCGAAACCGTTTACGGCAGAGGCAATTTGAGCTTTACATCGGTTAACTTGCCGCGTTTGGCAATTTTGGCAAACAAAAATATAGACTTTTTCTTCGACCAGCTTGATAGAATGTGCGATTTGGTAATCGAGCAATTGCTTGAGCGGTTTGAAATACAGTGCCAAAAGCTTGTTAAAAACTACCCGTTCTTAATGGGGCAGGGCATTTGGGTAGATTCCGATAAGCTCACACCCAACGATTCTGTGCGTGAGGTTTTGCGTCAGGGCACGCTTTCGTGCGGGTTTATAGGGCTTGCCGAGGCACTTAAAGCACTCACAGGCAAACACCACGGCGAAAGCGAAGAGTCGCAGCGTTTGGGTTTGGAAATTATAGGCTTTATGCTTAAAAAAATGAACCAAGCCGGCGAGAAGAACGAGCTTAACTTCAGCCTTGTTGCAACACCCGCCGAGGGGCTTTCGGGGCGTTTTGTGCGTATGGACAAGAAAAAATTCGGCGAAATTGCCGGAGTTACCGACAAAGATTATTATACAAACTCGTTCCATATTCCCGTATATTACAAAATTTCGGCTTTCGATAAAATCCGCTTAGAAGCACCCTACCATGCACTTACAAACGCAGGGCATATTTCATATATCGAGATGGACGGCGACCCGTTGCAAAACCTCGACGCCTTTGAAAAGGTTGTACGTTATATGAAAGAATGCGGCATAGGCTACGGCTCAATTAACCACCCTGTTGACCGTGACCCCGTTTGCGGGCATACGGGTATAATCGGCGACTATTGCCCCCATTGCGGTCGTAAAGAAGAGCAAAAAAGTGCCAAGGGTTTTGAGCGTATCCGCCGTATTACCGGCTATCTTGTAGGCACCGAAAAACGCTTTAACGATGCTAAAAAAGCAGAGGTTAAAGACCGCTTAAAGCACGATACCTCAAAGGTTGAGGAGATTGCTGCACAATGAGCGATACAAAAATTAAATTAGCCGGAATCATCCGAGAATCCTTTGTGGATGGTCCGGGAGTGAGAATGGCTGTGTTTGTGCAGGGCTGTCCTCACCGTTGCCCCGGCTGCCATAACCCCCAAAGCTGGGATTTTGACGGCGGTTACTGGGGTTCGGTAGAGAAGATTATAGCCGTGGCAAAGGCAAACTCGCTGCTGCAAGGCATAACACTCTCCGGCGGCGAGCCGTTTTGCCACGCCGAGCCTTTGGCAAAGCTTGCCGCAATGGCTCACGAAATAGGGCTTAATGTTGTAACCTTCAGCGGCTATACGTTCGAGGAGCTTACAGCCGGGTTTAGCACAAACCCCTTTTGGCAAGAGCTGCTGCAAAACACCGATATTTTAATAGACGGCAAGTTTGTTTTAGCACAAAAAAGCCTTGAGCTTAAATTTAGAGGCAGCAAAAACCAACGGGTTTTAGATGTAAAAAAATCGTTGGAACAAAACACGCCTGTGGAGTGGATAGATTGAAAAACAGCTATGAAAAAGTGGTTAAAAACCTAAAAACATTCGACGAACAGCTCAATTTTGTTTTAACACAAAGTTACGGGCTTATTTCTAATATCGAACAAAGCACGCTGATGAAATCTAAGCGTTTTAAGCTCTCGCTAAACGAGCTTAAGCTTTTATATGTTGTATCGTGCCACAGCGACGGCTTAACGATGACCCAGCTTGCCGAGCATCTTTTTATTACGCCGTCGTCGGTTACCATTGCGGTAAAATGCCTTGAAAAAAAGGGCTATTGCCTGCGAGAGCGTGCAAAGGACGACGCCCGTCGGGTGTTTATCCGCCTTACTAAAGAAGGCGAACATGCCGCCAGAATCCACCGTCGGTTCCACCGCAATTTTGCCAATGTTATATCAAAAGACTTAACCGAAGTGGAAAAAGCGGCTTTAATCAAATGTATTAATAATATGAACCAGTTTGTTATTGAGCGTTGGAGATAGGTTTGTTTTGGTTTTAAAAGTTTAGTTTTTTTAGAAGCCCCGCCGATGCGGGGTTTTTTGAAGAGTTTAGTTCGTTATTGAGCGGTGGAGATAGAAAAAAAGGCAGCCGATTTTTCGGTTGCCTTTTAAAATTTACAATAAAACGTTTCCCTCGAAAATAAACAAAAGTCTTGGAGCGAGGAAATATTCCCCTCCGCTTCAAGGAGCAAGACGCAAGATACAAGAAGCAAGAGCAAAAAGTCTCTTCAAAGCGGAAATATTCCCCTCCGGGGAGGGGTGGCTGCTCCCTTAGTAAAAAATTAAATTCATTTTTTATTAAAAATCTAAAAAAATAAAAATATTTTTAGATTGAGCAGAGCAGACGGGGTGGTTTGAAAAAATTAAAACAGAAACAACCACTAACTGTTGCAAATTTTGCAACAGTTCAAAAATCAAAACTCAATCCACCGGATAAAGCGGAATGTTCTTGCAAATTTCTACAACTCCGGCACGAATTTTATCTGCACTGTTTTCAAAATCGTTAATTGCAAGAGAGATAAATTCGGCGATTTTCTCCATATCGGCTTCAACCAATCCACGGGTTGTAACCGCCGGAGTGCCGATGCGTATGCCCGACGTTACAAACGGGCTGCGTGGCTCGTTGGGTACGGTGTTTTTGTTAACGGTAATATACACCTCGTCCAAGCGGGCTTCAAGCTCTTTACCCGTTAAATCGGTTCCCGATAAATCAAGCAGCATAACGTGGTTGTCGGTGCCGCCGCTAACAAGCTTATGCCCTCGTGCGGTTAAACCGTCTGCCAACGCTTTGGCGTTTTTAACAACCTGCTGCCCGTAGGTTATAAAATCGGGTTTTAGAGCCTCGCCCAAGCAAACTGCTTTTGCGGCAATTGTGTGCATTAACGGGCCGCCCTGTGTGCCGGGGAAGATTGATTTATCTATAGCTTTTGAAAATTCCTCACGGCAGAGAATCAACCCGCCACGAGGTCCACGCAAGGTTTTGTGCGTGGTGGTGGTTACAAACTCGGCATAGGGTACGGGGCTTGGGTGCACACCTGCGGCAACAAGCCCTGCAATATGTGCCATATCTACCATTAAATATGCACCAACTTCGTCGGCAATTGCTCTAAACTTTGCAAAATCAATAGTCCGTGGGTATGCACTTGCACCGCAAACTATCATCTTTGGTTTGCATTCTTTGGCAATTTCCATAACCTTATCATAATCAATTCGGTGGGTAACAGGGTCAACTCCGTAATGCACAAAATTATAATATTTGCCAGAAAGGTTAACGGGCGAGCCATGGGTAAGATGCCCGCCTTCGCTGAGGTTCATACCCATAACGGTGTCGCCGGGGTTAAGCATTGCAAAATAAACGGCAGTGTTTGCCTGTGCACCCGAGTGCGGCTGCACGTTAGCGTGTTCTGCACCAAAAAGCTGCTTTGCACGGTCAATAGCAATCTGCTCAACCACGTCTACACAGGCACAACCGCCATAGTAACGCTTGCCGGGGTAGCCTTCGGCATATTTGTTTGTTAGCAGGCTGCCCATCGCAGCCATAACCGCAGGAGAAACGATGTTCTCGCTTGCAATAAGCTCCAAATTGCGGCGTTGGCGGTGCTGTTCTTCCAGCATAGCGTTGCCTACTTCAGGGTCTTTTGTAACTACAAAGTCAATACTGTGTACCATGTCCATTGTTCTTTTGTTCTCCTTTTGAAATAAGTTTATTTAAGTATTCTTAGTCTATTCCCCGCCGAAGGCGGGGAATAGACGGCAGTGTTTTTTACTTCTCTTTTGAAATAAGTTTATTTAATTTTTTAAAGTTATCTATTTTTCTCCCCCTGTCGGCTTCGCCGACATCCCCCTCTAAGAGGGAGACTTTTTCGTCCGCTTCTTAAAGCCTCCCTCTTAGAGGGAGGTGGCAAGGCGTTAGCCTTGACGGAAGGAGAAAAAAGAAAATTCTTGCTTATAGATGGTCGGGGTGTTTACTCACCAATATCTCTTATCAACATCAAAAAGTCATCATATGTGTTAAGCGTGCCTGCACGGTTGCGGAATGCCGCTGCGTTTTTAAAACCCTTCAAATACCATGCAACGTGCTTGCGGGCTTGCTTCATTCCAATAAATTCGCCTTTTTGCTCGCAAATAAGTTTAATGTGCGTTTTCATTTCTTCAATAATATATTCACGACTTTTTGGCGGCAGGGCTTTGCCGGTGTTTATAAAATGGTTGATTTCCTCAAAAATCCAAGGCTTGCCCAAAGCACCTCGCCCGACCATTATGTAATCGCAGCCCGTGTTTTGCAGCATTGCAAGTGCATCGGCGGGGTTGCAAATGTCTCCGTTGCCTATAACGGGTATTTTTACAGCCTGCTTAACCGCTTTAACAACCTGCATGTCAGCTTTGCCGGAATAAAACTGCTCCCGTGTTCGCCCGTGTACTGTAATTGCCGCCGCACCGCTGTCCTCGCAAATTTTTGCGACTTCAACTGCGTTAATGTTATCATTGCTCCACCCGGCACGTATTTTTACCGTTACGGGGATGCTTACACTTTTGCATACGGCTTGTACAATTTTCCCGCATAAAATCGGGTCTTTCATCAGTGCTGCTCCTCCGCCGTTGTTTACAATTTTCGGGGTAGGGCAGCCCATATTAATATCAATTGAGCATGGTGCAAATTCAAGGGCTTTTATTGCCGCCTCTGCCATAATTTGCGGCTCGCACCCAAAAATTTGTATGCCTGTTTGGCAGTTTTGGTTTGTTTCCATAAGCTCGGCTGTGTTTTTGCTGTTATAGTGCAAGCCTTTGGCACTAACCATTTCGGTAACTGTATAGGCTGCCCCATGGCGGAGGCATACAGTTCTAAAAGCAAGGTCGGTTACGCCTGCCATTGGAGCTAAAAGGCATTTGTTTTTATGCAAAGGCATTGTTATATGGGTTCACTTTCGTAATGAATAATTTTTATTTAAATTTTTTTAAAAAAATTTATAATCGGAGCTAAAATACATTTATTTTCAATAATAATCATTTTAAATTAATTTTTAATATTAAATTTTTAAAAAAATAAAATTACTTTCTCTTGTAGTAATCGTCGGGCAAAAGCCTCTTTTTCCCCGACGAACGTCGCTGAACAATATTACTTCCGCCATAACGTGAACGTCCGCCCGAATATGTTCGGTCTCTCCGTTTGCCGCTTAGCAAAACCCCAATAACAACCGCAATCCCAATTGCAACGCACAACCACGAGATTATGCCCGCAACAAGGTTTGTTTGTGCGTTGCCGGCATCTGCACCAATAGCGTCCGATTTTACAATAACATTGGCGTCAACATCCGGCAAAGGGGTGCTGTCGTCGGTGTCGGGTTCATCTGTTCCGGCGGCTTGCCGGGGCTGAGTTTGTTCAGGGTCTGTTTGAGCTTCTTCGTCAGGGCTGGTGGGGGCTTCTGTTTCCTCCTGAGGTGCTTCAGTTTCTTCGGGTTCGGGTTCGTTGCTCGGTTCGGTTTCCTGCTCTACGGGGTCAGGCTCGGGTTCTTCTGCGGGGGCTTCGGCTTGGGTGGTTTCTTCATAACCGGGTGCGGTCGGCTCGGCAAATGCGGGCAAGCAAAATTGCATTGCCGAAAATAAACAAAGCAGCAACCAAAAAGCTAAAACTGCTTTGCGGCATTTAAAAAAACTTTTCAATTTGCAAAGCCTCCCAAACATAATTATTTACATTATATTTTAACACGATTTTACAAAAAAATCAAATTTTTTATTTGCGGTCTATTCGTCAGATTGCACAAACTTTAAGCAGAAATTTTGTGCAAAATAACAATAAAATTTTTGGCATAAGCCCCACAAACCGCATAACTACGTAAAATTATTCTAATAAAAAATTCTATTAAGAAAAAAACAAATTTACAAGCAAAAATGTAACAAAATTGTAACTTGCAATTCGCTACATCTTGTGATACAATTCTAACTACACCACAAGATTATGTAATTCCCGCATTTATGGGCGGGCAGAAGAGGAGTATTTTTGCAATGACAATTAACGTAGTTGGCGGCAAGCTGCCGCAAGAAGAAGTTTCTCAGTACATCGAGGCGTTTAAAGAATCACACCCCGATAAATATTTTACGTCTTTCACCTTTAAGGTTGACGGCGATTTTTTAGATGTAGACTACACTTATGATGCAGTTCCTTTTGAGAGAATCCGCCGTATTACCGGCTATTTGGTTGGCACAGTTGACCGTTTTAACAACGCAAAACGTGCCGAGGTTGAAGACAGAGCAAAGCACGATGTTGCGTTAGACAATTGCTGTGCTTTAGAGAATATTGCTTAATAAAGCTTTGCGTTTGCAAGCAGCTTTAGCGGCAGGTTTTTAAAAACAAAAAGCAAAATATTATTGTTGGGAGTATCACCAAATTTAAAAGCAGTGCATTTTTTATGATGCGCTGCTTTTTTATTGGTTAAAATTTTAAGTGTGATTTTACTTAGAATATTAAGTAAAATTTTAAGTAAGTTTTTGCGTTTGAAAATCCGCTTATATTTCTTCGGGCGGTTTTTTGCCGCCGTGCCTAATACGGTAGCAAAGTGTCATCAAGCTGTCGCCTAAGTAAACATTCTCCGAAAAAGTATCTTTATATTTGTTAGAAATATCAAACCCGGTAAAGTTCCAATAATTTTTAATATGGCATTTGTTATATAAAAAGTCTACCATTTCTTCGGCTTCTTCCTCGGGCAGGCAAAGCACCGCAAGGTTAATGTTTATCGAACTACAAAGCTTTTCTAAATTATTAATAGATTGAATGGTAAGCGTCTTCATTTTTTTGCCGATGTATTCGGGGTTTTTGTCAAACACGGCAACGGGGGTAATGGCAAAATCGTCAAAGTCCATATGCCAAGAGATAGCCCTGCCCAAATTGCCTGCACCAACCAAAATAGCATTGTAACGCACAAGCTTGTTTAGCCCCAAAACCGTCTCTATTTCTCGCTTTAGTTGGCTGACATTATAGCCGTAGCCCTGTTGACCAAACCCGCCAAAGCACGAGAAATCCTGCCTTACCTGAGAAGCTGTAGCCACCATCATCTCTGCCAATGTGTTGGACGAAACTTTAAGCACGCCTTGCTTTTCAAGCTCGACTAAAAACCTGTAATATTTCGGCAGCCTTTTAACAACCGCCATAGAAACATCATTTTTCTTTTCCATTTTCGATTTGCTTTCTTAAATATAAAATAAAATAAGTTCGATAAATTTTGTTATTGCGTTTGCAGTTTTTCAAGCCTTTTGTTAACTTCCACAAGGAAGTCTTTGGTGTTAACTTTTTGCTTGTTAGGCAAATCCGACAGCAGGTAAAGGTCGCCTGTCATAACGCCCTCTTCAATTGTTTGAATAGTGGCTGCTTCAAGGTTATCGGCAAATTTTACAAGCTCCGGTGTGTCGTCAAGTTCGCCACGTTTACGCAAAGCTCCGCTCCACGCAAAAATTGTTGCCACCGAGTTTGTGGAAGTCTCTTCGCCTTTAAGGTGCTTATAATAGTGCCTCTGTACAGTGCCGTGTGCGGCTTCGTATTCATACACACCATCGGGAGATACCAAAACGCTGGTCATCATTGCAAGCGAGCCGAAGGCTGTGGCGATCATATCCGACATAACGTCGCCGTCGTAATTTTTGCAAGCCCAAATGTAACCGCCGTCTGATCGGATAACTCTGGCAACTGCATCGTCAATTAAGGTGTAGAAATATTCAATTCCTGCGGCATCAAACTTTTCTTTATATTCGGCATCAAAAATTTCTTGAAAAATGTCCTTAAATGTATGGTCGTATTTTTTGCTTATAGTGTCTTTAGTTGCAAACCAAATGTCTTGTTTAATATCCAACGCATAGTTTAGACAAGCCCGAGCAAACGAAGCTATGCTTTTTTGCGTGTTGTGTATGCCCTGAATAATGCCGTCGCCGTCAAATTGGTGAATAAGAGCTTTCTCTACGCTGCCGTCTGCGTTGGTTACGCTAAGCTCGGCTTTTGCACCTGCTGCAACCTTCATTTCGGTGTTTTTATAAACATCGCCATAGGCGTGCCTTGCAATGCAAATCGGCTTTTTCCAAGTGGGAATATAGGGCGTAATGCCTTTTACCAAAATCGGTGCCCTAAAAACCGTGCCGTCTAAAATTGCTCTTATTGTGCCGTTGGGCGACTTCCACATTTCTTTAAGGTTATACTCGGGCATTCTTGCGGCGTTGGGGGTAATTGTCGCACATTTTACGGCAACGCCGTATTTTTTGGTGGCTTTCGCACTGTCAAAGGTAACCTTGTCGTCGGTTTCGTTACGATACACCAGCCCCAAATCATAATATTCCGTGTTAAGCTCAACATACGGCGTCAATAAAATATCCTTTATCATTTGCCATATGATTCTTGT
>JAISII010000010.1 GCA_031262125.1 Oscillospiraceae bacterium
CTTTTGACCGGCAAGACGAGTACAATGCACCCTGCTTTGCTGGCCTGCGCCAACACCTATTGCCTGCCCGTTTTTAACATAGCAAACCGAGTTTGACTGTGTATATTTGAGTGTGATTAGAGAGATTAGCAGGTCTCTTGCCGCATCGGCTGTAAGGATTTTGTTAGCTGTTACAATTTCCTTGGTAATAAGCTCGTTGTCAATTGCAAGCTCGTTGCGACCTTGCTCGAAGGTTATGCCGTAAACATCTTTTGTCTCTAAAGGTTGCGGAATATAAGACGGGTCAATTTGCACCACGTTATATGTTCCTTTGCGTTTTGTTTTTAAAATTTCGAGTGCTTTTGCAGTGTAAGACGGTGCAATAACCCCGTCGGATACTTCTCTTGAAAGCAAGGTTGCAGTTTCTTCATCACATTCGTCCGATAGTGCTGCCCAGTCGCCGTAGGAACTCATTCTGTCGGCACCTCTGGCTCTTGCGTAAGCAGTTGCAATTTCGCTTAGTTTTAAATCGTCTACAAAATAAATTTTGTTTTCTACATCAGTTAGCGGCACAGCAACCGCTGCACCTGCCGGGCTAACGTGCTTAAACGATGCTGCCGCCGCCAAACCTGTTGCTGCTTTAAGCTCTTTAACAAGCTGCCATGAGTTAAACGCATCCAGCAAATTAATATAGCCGGGTTTGCCGTTTAAAATTGTAATCGGCAGCTCTTCCCCGGTTTTTATATAAATTTTGCTTGGTTTTTGGTTTGGGTTACAACCATACTTCAGTTCTAATTCCTGCATTTTGTTACTCCTTAAATTTTAAATGTTTTTAACTATGTTTATTTACAATTCGGGTTTCTACATCGCCCGTTGAAATGTTAATATAGCGTGTAAAGAGCGAAACTTTGTTGTCGGCGTTAAGAGCGTTCCACAATTTATCGGTAAATTCGTCGATTGTTTCGCTGCCAAGTTCTACTCGTGTGGGTTCGCCTTCAAAGCTCGGCAGTGGGTTACCGTCGCCAATATAGGTATGAATAAGCCTGCCCTCGCCGCTAAGCGGTGTTTTGTAAGAAAACGTGTTGCGAATACAACCGTCGGGGCAACCGTCGGCACTTTTTAAAATTGAGAGTGCAAAATTCATATCGTTTTTATCCAGCTTAACAATACCCGAAATACGGGGGGTATAGTTTGGTGCATCCGGCTCAAACTCACGGGTACGCAACGCTTGCTCAAAGGTTAGCTGTTGGTTCATAAGGTTAAATACAGTATCGGTTTGGTCGCCGTTGGTTACTATTGTTTTGTTGCCCAGCACTCTTACAGGGGCATAAATAATAAGCGAAGGGTCCTGCATTTTGCTTTCGTCAAAGGCTTGGGTGCGAATACCGTCGCCGTCTGTTACAAAAACACGGTTACGGCTGTTTTCGCTGCGGCCCATAATAAAATAAGCAATAACAGCGTTTTGTGCATCGGCAGTTTTGCCGATTAAAATCCCCCGCCCCGGGTATTCGTTTGAAGAAATTTGGCTAAATAAGTTCTTTTTATGCATTTTTGTTACCATTACCTTTCCGCTCACAAAAAATTTTATTTAAAATCACACATTGCTCGGTGAGCCAAAAAAGCAATGAGTAAAAAACTGTGTATCAGCATAAAACAAAATCAAATAGAACTGCAAACAATCTCGACCGCTTGGGGCAAGATAACCCATTCGGCTTGTTCCATAACACGTTTTTGCAAAGCTTCGGGCGTATCGTTCGGTAAAACCTCAACCGCTTTTTGCGAAATTATCGGACCTTCGTCGCAGCCCAAGGTTACAAAATGTGCGGTTGCACCGGTAAGCTTTACACCACGCTCTAAAGCTGCCTGATGCACCTTTAAGCCATAAAAACCCTTGCCGCAAAAGCTGGGTATAAGTGCCGGATGTATGTTAATTATGCGGTTTTCAAATACTTTAATAACATTCTCGCCCAAAATGGTTAAAAAACCGGCAAGCACAACCACATCAATGTTAAAATTCTGCAAAGCTTTTGCAAGTGCGATGTCATATTCCTCAAAGGTTGCATAGTCGCCCCTTGCAACAACTGCTGTTTTAATACCACTGTTTGCAGCCCTTGTTAAGGCGTATGCGTCCTGTTTGCTTGAAATAACACAGCTTATTTTGCCGCTTTTAATTCTGCCGCTATTTTGTGCATCAATCAAGGCTTGGAGGTTTGTTCCTCCACCGCTTACCAGCACTGCTATGTTTTTCACTTAATAATTACTCCTTGTTCGCCCTTTATAATCTCGCCGATTATACGGGCATCTTCTCCGTTTGCTTTTAAAATCTCCAGTGCTTTTTCGGCATTTGATTTATCTACTGCTAAAATCATGCCAATGCCCATATTAAAGGTGTTGTACATTTCTCTCTTTGGTATTTCGCCAAGCTTTTCTACCAACTCAAAAATCGGCAAAACAGGTATTGTTGCTTCGTTTATTTGTGCCGTCAGACCGTCAGGCAGCATTCTGGGGATATTCTCATAAAACCCGCCGCCCGTAATGTGCGATACGCCGAACACTTCAACCTCTTGCATTAGTTTTAGCACAGGTTTTACAAAAATTTTTGTTGGGGTTAAAAGTGTTTGCAGCAAAGGGGCATCTAAGCCGTCTATGTTTTGTTCGACAGTGCTGTCGGTAATGCTGAAAACCTTTCGCAACAGCGAAAACCCGTTAGAATGCACACCGCTGCTGGGCAAACCAATCAACACATTGCCCTCCGATATTTTAGAAGGGTCGGTCATTTTGGGTTTGTCTACCAATCCAACACAAAACCCTGCTACGTCATACTCGTTAATTGGGTAAAAGCCGGGCATTTCGGCGGTTTCTCCCCCAACAAGGGCACAGCCTGCCTGCACACAGCCCTCGGCAATGCCGCTTACAATTTCGGCTACCTTTTCGGGGTAGTTTTTGCCCATTGCCAAATAATCCAAAAAGAACAATGGCTTTGCACCGCAGCAAATAACATCGTTAACGCACATTGCAACGGCATCTATGCCTATTGTATCGTGTTTATCCAACAAAAAAGCAAGCTTTAGTTTGGTGCCCACACCGTCGGTGCCGCTTACCAAAACCGGCTCGCTGTATTCTTTTAAATCGGGGGCAAAAAGCCCTCCAAACCCACCAAGCCCCGAAATCACGCCGGGTATTAAAGTGCGTTTTACATGTGGCTTAATTCTTTCGGTCGATTCATAACCGGCGGTAACATCAACCCCAGCGTTTTTGTAGCTTTGAGAAAAACTGTTATTCATTCTGCTGCTTGCCTTTCCCTCACAAAAAATATTTTAACGCACTATTCCACTGTGAGCTTTGGAAGTGCTGTTTGCATATGGCGAATATAAATTTTAAGTTTAAATTGTTAAAGCTTATTTTTCTGTAAAACGTATTTTTTCGGAGAATTTATCGACGAAAATTTCTTTAGGTATCTCCAGCGGATATTTACCGCTAAAGCAAGCATCGCAAAAGCCAACCTTTGCCCCTTGTGCAATCAGGTTTAGCGATTCGCAGCTTAAATAACCCAACGAGTCTACGCCTAAATATTCTGCAATTTGTTGCGTGTTCATCCGTTTGGCAATAAGCTCGTCCTCATTTTTAACATCCACACCAAAATAGCACGCATGCAAAAACGGCGGGGACGATATACGCATATGTACCTCTTTTGCACCTGCATTTTTAAGCAGGGTAACAATATGCTTCGAGGTTTCTCCCCTAACTATGCTGTCGTCAATTATTACAATGCGTTTGCCCTTAACATTTGCCGCCAAAGCTGTTAGCTTTGTGTTTAGCAGCCTCTTTTTCTTCTCTTTTTGCGGCATAGAGACCATTCGTGCAATATATTTGTTTTTTATAAACGCAATGCCATACGGGATTTTTGAAGCCGCTGCATAGCCTTGTGCTGCATCTAAGCCCGAGTCGGGCACGCCGCAAACCATATCGGCATCCACAGGATGCTCTAAATACAGCAGCTCGCCCGCACGTTTGCGTGCATTATAAACGCTAATGCCGTCAATAACGCTGTCGGGTCGTGCAATATATACATATTCAAACATACAAAGTGAGGTTTTGTTTTCAGCATTTTGTTCGTATGCAAAATAAGAATTTATACCTTTGCTGTCAACAACCACAATCTCGCCGGGGCAAATGTCCCTTATAAATTCGGCACCAACGCTTTGGAACACGCAGCTCTCGGACGCAAAGCAATAACTGTTGCCTATTTTGCCCAAGCATAAGGGTCTAAAACCATATGGGTCCCGCACGGCAATAAGCTTGTTGGGTGAGCTGACAACCAGCGAATATGCACCCCTTAGCTTGTGCATTGTTTTAATTATTGCATCCTCAATTGATGGTGCATGAAGCCGCTGCTCGGCAATAATATAGGCAATCATTTCGGCATCGGAGTAGCTTTGGAAAATTGCTCCTCCTTGCTCTAACTTATCTTTAAGCTCTTTAAAATTGGTGAGGGCACCGTTATGGCAAATGCCCAAAGCGCCGTAAATATAGCGGATTATTAACGGCTGTGTGCCTGAGCTGTCGAGCAAATTAAGCGGAGTATAACGCACGTGCCCTATTACAATTTTGCCGTCGGGCAAGTCTTCCAGTGCCTTTTCACTCAGGGCAGAATAAACCATACCTACGTCTTTAACAGTGCTGAATTCACCGTTGTTGTTAACGGCAATGCCTGCACTCTCTTGCCCTCGGTGTTGTAAGCCAAGCAAAGCATCGTGAGTTATAGAGATGCCGTTCAGCTCCTCATCGCCGTCGGTTTTATACAGCCCAAAAACACCGCATTCGTCATAAATTTCGCCTTTTGGGGGCAAAACAGGCAAATGCTTGTCTATATTTCTATACGCTAATGGCTGCATAAAATTTTCCTCATTACCGCTTTGTTGCATCACGCCAATTTCTCCTGCAAATCCAAATCTTTTTTTGCTACTTGCTCACGCATTTTTTGTTTTTCGGCTGCCAGCCTTTTTGCAAGCTGCTCGTTGCCAAGTGCTAAAATTTGCACGGCAAGCAGTGCCGCATTTGCAGCACCGTCGATTGCAACCGTTGCAACAGGTATGCCGGTGGGCATCTGCACTGTTGCATATAAGGCATCTACACCTGCCAATGCACCCGATTTTACGGGGATGCCTATAACCGGCAAAGTGGTGTGTGCGGCAAGCACGCCCGCCAAATGTGCAGCCATACCCGCAGCGGCAATAATAACGCCAAAACCGTTTGCACGGGCATTTTTTGCAAAATCGGCAGCCTCTGCCGGAGTACGATGTGCACTCATAACGTGTGCTTCAAACGGTACTTCATATTCTTTTAAAATATTAACAGCCTTTAAAACTATGGGCAAATCGCTGTCGCTGCCCATTACAATTGCAACTTTCATTCCTTAAATGTACCTTTCAAATTTTAAAACGGCAGCCAAGAGTTAACAGTAAACATCATATTAAGCAGCCTTGCACGAGTATCGGTTTCTTTAAGATTTATAACACGAATACCCATATCAAAAAGTTCTTTGTTAAGATACTTTTTCATATCAAGGTGATGTTGGTCAGAAATTCGCTTGTCCAGCGGAACTCTAAACAGCAAATCTAAAAACTTGCGGTTGTTATAAACAAAAGTAATATCGGTATAAATCTTCATTTCGCTGATATTAAAGCCGCCCCAGCTGCCCCATGTTACTTCGTTAAAGTGCATATCGGCAATTGGATATTGTGCCGGAATTTTATCGTACTCAAAGTCTTTTATATATTTTGCGAAAATCTTGTCGATTTTGTGTGCCAGCGGACGGTTCCAGATAAAGATTTTGTAAAGGTTTCTAAACAGTTTTGGCGACATTTTGGGGAACTTTGTACGCCCATAGTGCTTGTACCAATAGCAGCGGATTGTTTCGGAAACCCAAGATTTAACCTCGACATCGGCGTCCAAATTTTTCAGCAAATAGGCACGTTTACGCAGCTCGTTGTCTTTCTCGTTGCCCATATAGCCATTGTTGTGCTTAATAACTGCCGCTATATCATCAAAATCTTCAACTTTGCTGTTTTCGTCGGGGATTTGATAAGTAGTATGCTTCATATTAAACTTTGCGGCAATTTTTTTAGCAGCTTCGGTATCGGGAACTTCTTTTGGTGCACTGATGTAAGAAAAAGCCTCAAACTTGTCGTAATTGCCGTTTGCCGATGCAAAAGTTGTGTTAGAATCAATACCCCCCGTAAGAGAAATTTTGGGGTTGTTCCACTTTTTGGGCACTAAAGCCATAGTATTCTTTAAAATATCTGCTGCTTTTTCAATAACTTCGTTATACTCTTTGTCGTTTTTAACCTCGGGCAAATCTTTTAAAGGGTAAAAACGCTTGTGTGTAACAGCCTTGCCGTCGTAATTATAAGCAATGTTCGGCACAACACGCAGCATTTCGGCATATTGGGTAATATCCGCCGGGAAGTACGGACCCATAACACGGTTGTACCATTTGTAGTTTATAAGGCGTTTTGCAAAATCTGTCATTTTAAGCCCGCACAAGTCGGCAACGATTTGCACATGAGATGTTAAATAGAACACGCCGTCAACCGTGCCGTAAAAAGCCGATTGCATACCGCTGGGGTCAACCTCATACTCCACCTTGCCGCCGTTTGCAACACCATAAACAAAAACGCCCGACAATTCGTCCACACAAGAGCGATAGCTGTTTTTGCCGTAATTGTCGCTGATTTTGTCTAAGATTTTTTCTTCTTCATATTCGCCTGTAAAGGGGTTCATAACTTTGCCTGCCAAAAAGAACTGTTTGCCGTCTTTTTCTACAAAAGTAAATTTTGTGCGGGGGTGGCAATAAACATAATAATTGCCCATTTGAGTTTCGCTCCAAGTGCCGTAAAAAGGGAACTCGGCGGTGTTTGCAAGCTTTTTGTCGGTTATTAAAAAACCGCAAACAAATAATAGGTTACGATATTGTGGTTTAATTTCTTTAATAGTTTTCATTTTAAACATCCTTCAAATTTTAAATTTTTATTCGTAAAATGCATATTTTTATTGCTTATAAAAAGCAATGTTAACCAAAAATAATTAGAAAAACGCAAATAAACCTAACCTTAGCTAATAAAAACCTCTTTAACAGCGGTTGCAAGCCCTGCAAGCCCTTGCAGGTTAGAGGGAATTATTATTTTTGTTGCTTTGCCGTCGGCGGCTTTTTCAAAGGCTTCTAAGCTTTTAAGTGCAAGCACCTGTTCGGTTGGGTTTGCGGCGTTCAGCAGCTTTAACGAATCTGCAAATGCACGTTGCACCTGCAAAATTGCTTCTGCTTCGCCGGCTGCTTCACGAATTTTTTGCTCTTTTACCGCATCGGCTTTTAAAATTGCCGATTCCTTCAAACCCTCGGCTATTAGAATTTGGCTTGTTTTTTCGCCTTCGGCGTCCAAAATTTTTGCACGGCGTTCACGCTCGGCTTTCATCTGCTTTTCCATAGCTTCCTGAATCTCACGAGGAGGAAGGATATTTTTAAGCTCAACACGTTTAACCTTAATGCCCCATGCATCAGTTGCTTCGTCTAAAATAATGCGGATTTTATCGTTAATTGTATCACGGGAGGTAAGCGTATGGTCAAGCTCTAAATCACCTATAATGTTACGCAGCGTTGTTGCTGTAAGGTTTTCTATAGCTCCGATTGGGTTTTCTACGCCATAGGTGTAGAGTTTTGGGTCGGTAATTTCAAAATATACCACTGTGTCGATTTGCATTGTTACGTTATCTCGGGTAATTACAGGCTGCGGAGGGAAGTCGATAACCTGCTCTTTAAGCAAAACTTTGTTTGCAATTCTGTCTATAAACGGGATTTTAAGATGCAGCCCGGTTACCCAAGCGGCATGGTATGCACCAAGACGTTCAATAACAAAGCTGTGTGCCTGCGGAACAATCCGCACGTTTTTAATCAGAATCAGCACTACAAAGAAAAGCAGCACCAAAACAATTGTAAGTGTTGTAGGGTCCATAATATTTACCTCTTTTTATTTTAAATTAAAGATTGCTACCTGCAAAAAAGTCAGGTAACAATCAGTTTTACGCCTTCAATTGCTTTTACAATAACAGTTTGCCCCAAAGCAATAACCTTATTATCAGCCGAGCGGGCACTCCAAACCTCTCCCCCAACCTTAACAAGCCCTGTGCCCTCATCGTTGTTAATTTCGGCGGTTACTATTGCCTCTTTGCCTATATTACGGTCGGAGTTTGTAGGGATAACCTCTTTGGTTTGATATTTTTTTACAAGGGGGCGTGTTGCCGCAAGAGCAATGAGCGAAACCAAAACAAAAACAGCACTCTGAACAATCACATCGTCTGTAAAAAACGACGT
>JAISII010000141.1 GCA_031262125.1 Oscillospiraceae bacterium
GGTTCTACAGGTAAAATCTACGGCGAAGCTATTAAAACAGTTGAAGCTAAAATCGTTGGCGATTTTGATACACTTATGGCTTGGGCAGACCGTGAGCGTGTGCTTAAAGTAAGAACAAATGCCGACACCCCCCGTGATACTGCACAAGCAGTAAAATTCGGTGCAGAGGGCATTGGCCTTTGCCGTACCGAGCATATGTTCTTTGAAGAAGCACGTATTAAAGCATTCCGTGAGATGATTGTTGCCGACACAGTTGAAGGCAGAGAAGCTGCTCTTGCAAAAATTCTTCCTTATCAACAGGGCGACTTTGAAGAAATGTACCGTGTACTCGCAGGGCGTCCTATGACAATTCGTTTCTTAGACCCCCCGCTGCACGAGTTCCTTCCCACAAAAGAAGAGGACATTGCAGAGCTTGCTAAAGATACAGGCAAAACCGTTGCCGACATCAAATCGATTATCGAAAGCCTGCACGAGTTTAACCCGATGATGGGTCATCGTGGTTGCCGTTTGGCAGTAACCTACCCCGAAATTGCAGTTATGCAAACCACAGCTGTTATTAACGCTGCCATTACAGTTAACAAAGAGAACCCCGAGTACAAAATCGTACCCGAAATTATGATTCCTTTGGTTGGCGAGATTAAAGAGCTTAAGTTTGTTAAAAACTTTGTTGTAGAAACAGCCGACAAACTCATTGCCGCCGCCGGTGTTGATATGCAATACCACGTTGGTACAATGATTGAAATTCCCCGTGCTGCTATTACAGCCGACGAAATTGCAAAAGAAGCAGAGTTCTTCAGCTTTGGCACAAACGACCTTACCCAGATGACTTTCGGCTTCAGCCGTGATGACGCAGGTAAGTTCTTGGGTGCATATTACGAGAACAATATTTACGAATCTGACCCGTTTGCAAAGCTTGACCAAGACGGCGTTGGCAAACTGATTAAAATCGCAGTTGACCTTGGCAAACAAACCCGCCCCGACATCAAACTGGGCATATGCGGCGAACACGGCGGCAACCCGCCCACAGTTGAGTTCTGCCATAACATTGGTCTTAACTATGTTTCTTGCTCACCCTTCCGTGTTCCGATTGCAAGATTGGCAGCAGCCCAGGCGGCTATTAAAAGCAAATAATAAATCGCTATATTAAAAAAAGCACATCGCTCAAGTTAATGAGTGATGTGCTTTTTGTGTTGCTGGGGTTAAATTGTAAAATTTTTTTGGAGAGTCATAAAATAGCAATATTGCTAATCTATAAAAACAGCGGGAACAGTAAAATCTGCTCCCGCATTATTTTTTTGTCTTAGCAAGGTGTTACATTTATTATATACTTAGATAGAAGAACTTGAAAAATATAATAGTTGTTGCAAGTGCAATTATTATTGTCGTAATAACTATAATTCCTAATATTGGCGAACGGTTAAAGAGGCTTTTAAAAAAACGTACAACCAAATAGAATGGTAAAAGAGGAAGAAAAAACAAAAGCCATAATGTTCCGATTAGGACGAAAGTAATTGAGAAAGAAAACAAATCAGATTCATCTTTTTCACCATTTTTTTTAGCAGTTTTTTGGTCTTTAAAGATAATGTAATTTTCAATTAATATGTTCCTTAAATGTTGTTCAATTAGTGGAATTAAACCTAACCAACAAAAAGCATATGTTATTAGAATGCAAGTACCTCTTACAACAAACAATATTACTTTGCCGGAATATTTGTTGTCATCAAGAATAAGTTTTAGTAAATTATACTGCAATTTTGCGGACTTAAGAAAAGGATTTTGAGGGTTGTCAACATATCCGAATGTTTTATTGTTACTTTTCTTCTTTTTTACAGCCAAAGAAACAATAATTATGATAATTATAATTGTCAACACAGCAGCAACAAGCACACCAAAAACATTAGGATTACCTTTAATCCAATCAATCACAACAAACACCCCCACGTAAACAAAACATATTTCCCCAACATTATACACTATTCAACATCAAAAATAAAGCTTTTTTAACAAATTTGTGCTTAATTTATGCAAAAACCCAAAAAACAGCGGGAACAGTAAAAACTGCTCCCGCATTATTTTTTTGTGTGCTTGAAAATTAAAAGATTAACCTTTAACTGCTGCTGCAACCTCGGCTGCAAAATCGTCTTGACGTTTTTCGATGCCCTCGCCTTTTTCAAAGCGGGTAAAAGCCAAAATTTCAATTTTGCCGCCAAGCTCTTTGGCAACCTTGTCGCTGTATTGGCGGATGTTCATCGAATTGTCTTTAACGAACTCTTGGTCTAACAGGCAGTTTTCTTTGTAATATTTGCCGATTTTGCCCATAACGATTTTCTCGGCAATTTGTGCGGGCTTGCCTTCGTTAAGAACAAGCTCTGTCATAATCTTCTTCTCGTGTTCGATAGTTTCTGCCGGAACGTCCTCTTTACGAACAAACTGTGTATTTAAAGCGGCAATTTGCATTGCTACGTCTTTGCCGTATGCGATAAATTCGGGGTTTGTGCCGAGGCCGGTTTCAAAGTTAACCAAAACTGCAATTTTGCCGCCTGCATGCACATAAGCAACACAGTTACCCTCGTAGCGAACAAAACGACGGACTTTCAAATTCTCGCCGATTGTAAGAACTTTTTCTTGCAGCAGCTCGGCAATAGTGTTGCTTGAGCCGGAAGCTTTGGTTGCAGTAAGTGCTTCTAAATCTGCGGGGTTAGAGTCGATAACGGTTTGTGCAACTGTTTGAACAAAGTTTTGGAAGTCAACATTTTTGGCAACAAAGTCGGTTTCGGAATTTACTTCTACAATCGCACCGATTTTGCCGTCTTGCGAGGTTGCTGCAAAAGCAATGCCCTCGGCTGCAATTCTGTCGGCTTTTTTGGCTTGCTTTGCAAGACCCTGTTCTCTTAAATAGTCAATTGCTGCGTCCATATTTCCATCGCATTCAACAAGGGCTTTTTTGCAGTCCATCATACCGCAGCCTGTTTTCTCACGAAGTGCTTTTACGTCTTGTGCTGTAAAATTCATTAAAAATTACTCCTTGAATATTTTGTTTTTTCGTTATTGCCCCGCCTTGTTAGCCTTGTGTTAAGCACAAAAGAGGAGGGGGAGATTTTATTGAAAATGCTTTTTTTAATTATCCCCGCCGTAGTCTGTTTTGAGTTAAGTGCAACAAAAGGGGAGAGGACGATTTAAAAATTGTTATAATACTATAGTTTGTAAATGGTGCAAAATTATTCGGCTGCGGTTTCTTCAGCTTCCTCTGCGTCGGCTGTTGCGGCTTCGGCTGCGGCAGCGGCTGCACCCATACGGCCTTCACGACCTTCGATAATTGCACTTGCCATTGCTTCTGCAATAAGCTTAACGGCACGAATAGCATCGTCGTTACCGGGGATTACATAGTCGATTTCGTCGGGGTCGCAGTTAGTGTCAACAATAGCAACAATCGGGATGCCCAGCTTTTTAGCTTCGGCAACTGCAATACGTTCCTTGCGGGGGTCAACAATAAACAAGCAACCGGGAACTTGAGCCATATCCTCAATACCGCCGAGGAATTTTTCAAGCTTTTCAATCTCGAGATTGATTTTAATAACTTCCTTTTTGGGCAAAAGGTCAAACGTGCCGTCTGTACCCATTGCACGCAGCTGTTTAAGGCGGGCAACACGGCGGCGAATTGTTGAGAAGTTGGTGAGCATACCGCCCAGCCAGCGGGCGTTAACATAATAAGCCCCTGCACGTTGTGCCTCTTCTTTAACCGAATCCATAGCTTGTTTTTTTGTGCCTACAAAAAGCACTTCTTTGCCCTCGGTAGAAACATCACGAACAAATTTGTATGCTTCGTCGAGTTTTCTTACGGTTTTTTGCAAGTCGATAATATAAATACCGTTGCGTTCTGTGAAGATGTAGCGAGCCATTTTGGGGTTCCATCTTCTTGTTTGGTGCCCAAAGTGAACACCTGCTTCTAAAAGCTGTTTCATTGATACTACTGCCATTTTTTCCTCCTAAGAATTATAAAGTTTTTACTGCGTTACTGTTTTGTAACAGCAGCCCTCCACCCATACTTAAAGCATAACAACCAAGCAGGCAATATTGCTTAGAGTTGCACATAGCTCCCACGGTTTTTTTGCAAAAACCACGCATAGGTGTGCGTAATGCCGAAATATTATACCACATTGCGTTTTAAAAATCAAGGATTTGTTTTGCATTTTTATAAAATATTTTCTCAAGCTCGTCGATGGTGAGTTTTAGACTCAGCAAACACTCAATTTCTTTTTTGTGCTGCCACATCGGGAAGTCCGAGCCGAACAAAATCCTCCCCGCACCATAGCGGCGTATAAGCTCCCGTGTTCGCACCTTCCCCAGCCACTTCATCGAGCTGCTGCAATCTAAATAAATGTTCTCATCCTCCAAATATTCCAAAGCCAAGTCCCACACGCTCCAGCCGCCAAAGTGTGCACCAATAAGCCGCAGGTTGGGGAAGCTTTGCATAATTCGCTTTATACGATGGGGGTGAGAATAGTCGTAACGATAATCGCCGCAATGCACCAAAATGGGCAGCTTTTTGCTTTGCAGAATTTCGTAAATTTTAAACATTTCTTTGCAGTCGGCATCAAATTGCTGCGTATCGGGGTGTATTTTAATCCCCCGCAAGCCCAGCTGCACAATACGCTCGATTTCTTGCTCGAAATTTTCGGTGTGGGCATGTATTGTGCCAAACCCCCTAAACTGCGGGTGGGCTTTGCACTCCGACGATACAAAATTGTTTATAGATTCTACCGTTTTTGGCGTTACGGCAACCGAGTGCACCAAAAAGCCGGTAACCTCAATTGGCGATTGTGCCGCACTGCTAAGCAAATTGGCTACGCTGCCGGCTTGGTTACGCATTGGCAAATTGTAAAATTCACCTACCCCAATTGATGCCTTTTCGGCAATTTTGTCGGGGTAAATGTGGGCATGCATATCAATAATTTGCAGGTTGTCGGGCAGGCTTGTGTTTTGCTCGGGCAAGTTAATCATCCCTTAAAAATTTATTATACTAAAATATTATAGCAAATTATCTGTAAAAGTCAAACCCACAGCGAGCGACGGCATAATTTTAAACAACAAAACACCCGCCCAAGCCTTAAAAACAAAGGTCTGGGCGGGGCTAAATTTGGGTTTATAAAACGGAAAATGATTTTGCGGTTTATAGGTTGTTAAGGTTTTTCAATCACCCACAGGTGTTCTCGGTCTTGAGTTCTATAAGGACGGAAGCCGAGTTGTGATATAGCCTTTAACCTTTCCAAAGCAAGGGGTATCGCTTTGGTTATAATACGTTCGGTTTGAAAAAGCGGGAAAAACTCTTTTACACACAGCGTAAATAATTCTTTCAAAAACTGTTGCCGCTCATATTCAGAGCAAATGTCTAACCTAAGAACCCCCTCAGGGGCTTTATATGCCCCTATCGTGCCGAAGATTTCGATGGTTCCGATTGCTTTCCCCGAGGATTTATCAACTATCGCAAAACGGACATATTCCTCCTGCTCATACGCCGTAGCCCAAGCGGCAAGGCAGTTTTGCATATCTTCTATTTTATACATACAAAAGTCGCCAAAGCAGTTATCAGTATTAAAAAGCGGCTGTGCTTTAATGTCCGAATAGCATTTAAGAAGGTCATCTGCATCTTCCATATGCACAAGCCGAAGAAGAAAATGCTCTGTTTCTAAAACCGGACACTTTTTATAAGGGTTTATTATTTCTAAACTGCTCATATTTTTACCTTTCGTGGATTTCTTTTCCTTAATCGGGAACAGCAGATCAAGCTGTAAATCTTTCATTTCGCCGCTTTGAGCATAGTTATAGAAGTTCAAGGTTTCTTCAAAGCCTTGCCCAAAGACTGTTTCGGGTGATTCCCAGCGTGGGGAACCCCAGTCGTTTTCGTATTTATCACTTGTGTTGACCCACTCGCCCAGTTTTCGCCAATCGTCAAAATCCCAGTTTCGCAGCACATGAGCAGCATACAATCCACCGCAGAACTCCCGTCTTATCAGCGGCATCGGAATTTCCATGTCATCAGGAACCGACACCCACACTTCGTATGCCTGTGTAATTTCGCCGGTTACCACTGCTCCCTTTGAGCAGTCGAAACCAAAGCTTCGCGCGTCCGGCTTGATTTTAAGCAAACCGCTTTCTTTTACAAACCGGTTGATCATTTCAAGTGCTTTGCCCTCGCAGCCCTCTCCCAAAGCATATGCGGCAGCGACTGTCATCGGCGGCAGATACACTATGCGAACGTCTTTGTCCTGTGTTTTGTCTAAGTTTTCGCTTGCCTTGTTTAATTCGCCCATTGATAAATCCTCCTTATTTTCCTTTATTTGATTATTAGGAAAAGAAAGAGTGTTTATAGCGGAAAACATTGATTCATTGTTAAGCAGGTTCAAGTCTATATTTGCTTTTTCACGCAGTTCCTCTACAAAGCGAATAAGTATCGACTTTACAGTCGATAATGCGGTGATTTCCTCGTCAAGTTCGCTGATATTCTGCCGGAAAATCTCTACAGCTTCCGCCGCATTTGCATTGTTAAGAATGCTTGCAATTTGCTTTACGGGTACCCTCAGCTTGCGTAAAACGATTACCTGCCGCAGACGGCTTATTGCGGTTTCGTCATAAACTCGGTAAGCGTAATCTTCCTTGCGGTTGCTTTTTATTAACCCGGCTTGCTCGTAATAACGCAGCATTCTTGCAGAAATCCCGTAATCCCTCGACACCTGACTTATTGTTTGAAGCTTCATGTTTTACCTCAATTCTTTTCCTTAAGCTCATTATAAAGCACGACACGGTGTCAAAGTCAAGGGGGATTTTAAAAATATATTTGTCTTAAAAAAACAAAGGCGAGGGCGGGTTTGTTGTGATGTATGATTTTAAACGCTTAAATATCAAACAGTTCGGCAGGGTTTATTTTGAATTGCAAACTTGTTGGGTCAGGCGTTCCGCCCTTTCTTTGCACCGTTATCCCACCTATTTTTATACTGCCACGTGGGCTGATTATAACTTCGCCATCATAGTGATTTATTACTTCGTTTATATTTTTAAGAATCCAACGTGCATTTGATTTGATTTTTTGTGCGACCAAAACCCATTCGGCAGCAAACTCTCCACGTCCTCTTAAAACATCGTTTAGTATCATCGTCTTGTTTTCGGTTAAAAAGTTAAGTAACAACTGTTGCTCGGTTTCAGAAAATTCATACATAAACATTCTTCGTTTATCACGAGGATTTGGAATAGTCGGCGGTATTTCTCCCGTAAATCTTTTTAATATATTTACAACTACATCGCTCATATTCCAATTTAGAACTTTATTGTAAGTGTCTACGGGGCGTTTGTCTATTTGATTAAAACCCTTTGGATTGCTTACAAGCTTTACTTGCAAATTTTCAACATCAATTGCTGTTTTCAGTTTGATTCTAATTTGAACATTTATATCAGCTTTATACCTATGCAAAACAACAGCTTTTACATATTCAATTTCATCCAAGTTATAATTCATAATAACAAGCCATTTTTTTGCCTCAACATCAGTTTTCCAATTAATAAATTTATTAGCAACATCATGCTCGTTACTAAAACCGCCTTTGGCAGTTTGAGAACCTAATAATTGAGCCTTTGTCATATCCATACTAATTTCCTCTTTTAATATATTCTTTTAATTGCTTAGCAATTTGCTCAATTACGGGAACCGTCATTGCGTTACCGGCTTGTGATAGCAGATAACTTTCGCTTACTTTGCAAGCTGCTCGTTTTGAACCATCCGTATCAAACCCTTGCAATAGCAAACCTTCCATTCCTGAAAGTTTTCGTAACTGTCCATTTTTAACATACAATATTCCGTGTCTTCCTGTACGGAGAGTTGGAACTTTTCCTTCATACACACGCAAATCGGATTGCCTTGTGTCTATAACTGTATAATCTTTTTCTAAAATTTTATCTACGTTCACTTTGTTTTTATTATATTTGTTGTTTAAGTATTTTTGAAAAGTTGGGTTTTCTTTTTCTAAAATTTTTTGAGTATCATCACACAAAAACTTTTTTATATCAGGTGTTTCTATTTTATCGGGCCAAATAA
The DNA here is from genome assembly GCA_031262125.1 of Oscillospiraceae bacterium. Taxonomy (GTDB): domain Bacteria; phylum Bacillota; class Clostridia; order Oscillospirales; family Acutalibacteraceae; genus JAISII01. Next base: position 8,087 of record JAISII010000141.1, read on the forward strand.
ATTTACCGTTTGTTATTTTGTCGTTTCTAATTCCTACAAAATAAACACGCTCACGCATTTGAGGGACGCCAAAATCAATAGAATTCAACACGTCGGAAACAACAGAATATCCTGCGGTTTTCAGTTCGGATAAAATTGTTTTGATAGTTTTACCATTGTTATGGTTAATTAAGCCTTTAACATTTTCTAAAATAAAATACGGAACATTTTTGTCTTTTAAAATTTTTATTAAATGATATATTATTTGCCCTCTATCATCTTCAAACCCTTTTCTTTGTCCGATAATTGAAAATGTCTGACAAGGGAATCCAGCTATTAAAACATCAAAGTCAGGCAACTCTGCGGTATTAATTTTTGTTAAATCTCCAAAGTTTTTCTCGTTATCTGTGTTATGAAGGATATTATATGTTATAACACTTGTGTTCAGAATTTCCGAATAACCAACACAAGTTGCATCAAGTCCTTTTTCAAGACCCAGTCTTCCTGCACCTATGCCGGCACAAAAATCAAAAAATTTTAGGTTACCATTTGTCGGCATAATGTTTTATCCTTTCCTGATATCAGTAAAAAAACGAAGAATGAAGAATGATTTTCGCTAACGCTAATTATAAATGATGAATACAAGAAGTGCCGGTTGCCTGTGGGGAAGTTTTACAGTGAACAATGAACAATACAAATATGCGGCAAAATATTTGCGGTTATAATCTATATTGTTCATTATTCACTGTTCACTATTCAATTTTCACTGCGGCGAAAGCCGCATATTTGGCCCGCCCGGAGGGACTCGAACCCCCGTTCTTCAGAATCGGAATCTGCTGCGTTATCCAACTGCGCCACGGACGGATGTTGTTACGGGCAGTTAAAAGCTACCCGCACGTATAATTATGCTAAATTAGAAAAATAACTTTAGAATCTTTGCTTGATAATTTTATCACAGCTTTTTTAAAAAAGCAACCGAATATTATTGCCGGAACAAATATTTGAACTAAAAATAAGAACTAATATAATGCTGACACTAAATCAGAAAATTAGACCTCTTCTTCGCAAAATTCGCAAACCGCTTCTCCGCCCATATCATAGACGCCGGGATAGAGGTACTTTTCTTGCTGTGTAATGCACTTTGCGTTGCAGCATGGGTTTGACGATTTTTTGCCTTTGTGTGCAGGGGTAATTTCAAACTCGGGGTTGTTTAAAAGGGTGTGAATAAGTGCCATACGTCCATACATACCGTAAACTGCTTGCTTAAAATAAAGTGCACGGGGGTCGTCGTCGACCTCAAGGGCGATTTCGTCAACACGGGGCAGGGGGTGTAGCACTATTAAGTCGTTTTTGGCAAGCTCCATTTTGGGGCGGTCGAGCACAAAAACACCTTTTTGCTTTTCGTATTCTTCGGGTGAATCAAACCTCTCGCCCTGAATACGTGTCATATACAGCACATCCAATGTGCCGATAGCCTCTTTTAAGCTGTTAACTTCGGTGTATTTGCAGCCACGCATATCAAGCAGGTTTTTAATATAATCCGGCAGAGCAAGCTGCGGGGTAGAAATAAGCACAAAGCTGTTGCCTTCAAATTTGCTCATTGTTTTGGCAAGTGAATGAACCGTGCGTCCGTTTTTTAAATCGCCGCACAGACCTATAACGTGGTTGTTAAGCGTGCCTTTTTCTCGGCAGAGGGTTATAACATCGGTAAGGGTTTGGGTGGGGTGCAAATGCGAGCCGTCGCCGCCGTTGATTACCGGGGCATCGCTGTAAAATGTTGCCGCCTTTGCCGAGCCTGCCATAGGGTGCCGCATTGCAATAATATCAACATAGCCCGCAATTATTTTAATTGTGTCTTTCAGCGACTCGCCTTTTGCAACAGAGGAATTCATAGGGTTGTCAAAGCCTATTGTGTCGCCGCCCAAACGCTTCATTGCCGCTTGGAACGACATTTGTGTGCGGGTAGAGGGCTCATAAAACAGCGTAGCCATAATTTTGCCTTTGCAGCTTTGTGCAAATTCCGCCGAGTTTTGCATTATTTGTGCCGATAAGTCAATAATATATTGCAGCTGTTGCAACGAGAAATCGTCTAAATCTATAACGTGTTTCATTTTGCACCTCTTATTTTATGAATATATTCCAAATTAATTAATTTTAACAGAAAAAACTCTAAAAATCAACATTGACTTTTTTGAAAAAGTGTTGTATAATCTGATAGCTGTTTAATTCCCGCCTTTTATATGTGCCGGTGTGATGGAATTGGCAGACGTAGTGGACTCAAAATCCACCGGTGGCGACACCGTGCCGGTTCGA
>JAISII010000178.1 GCA_031262125.1 Oscillospiraceae bacterium
ATAACGGGCTGGACCGTTTAAAACTGATATGTGCATTTTTTGTTGTTACAATTCATGTTGTTGAAAAGAACTTAACTTATGGTTTGCACTCCCAATTTCTGATTGTAACTCGTGTGGCAGTACCGATTTTCTTTATAATAACAGGTTGGTTTTATCACTCGACTGTTGCAAAAAACCGTGAGACAAAACAAATACTGAAAATTGTAAAATTGTTTTTTGTCGGTCTTTTAATATGCTTAATATGGGAAACTTTAAAAAGTTTTGTGAGCGGCGGGCTTGCCGATTTTCTAAAACAATTTACTGACCCTGCCACATATATTGATTTTTTGCTTTTTAATGTAATTCGCAACTCGGCAGGACCTCTTTGGTATTTAGCTGCTTTGATATATGTGCTTGTTGCAGCTTATATTTTCAGACGGGTAATTAAAAGCCCAAAAATAAAAACACTGCTTATAATATTGGCAATTTCTATTCCTTTGTCTGCCAATTTTGTTTTGGGCGAGTTTTCTTTTTTAACGCCGCTAAGCCTCCCGACTTTTTACACCAGAAACTTTTTGCTTACCGGTATGCCTATGTTTTTAATTGGTGTTTTTCTGTTCAAACACCGCAACTCTGTTAAAAAAATACCGATACAACTGCTTATTGCAGTGCTTATAACAAGCTTTGTAATCAGTCAAGCCGAAGTGATTATTGCTGACTTCCATAATTTTTATGTTTCAACCGTAATTTCTGCAACCGTTTTATTTATTATTTTTAACAGACTAAACCTTTCCGATAATCCCTTCTCTGCCGCCGGACGTAAGCACTCTTTAAACATTTATATAATTCATAATGTTATAATACATATATACATTGTAATAATAACTGCTATGGGCATTAACGGGGTGTTCCCCTATTATTTGCCTATACTTATTTTTGCCGCATCGCTTGTTATAAGCATTATTTTTGAAAATGTTAAGGGCAGAGTAATAGCTTTTTCAAAAAGCAAAAAATCAACCTAAGCATCCGTCAATCGGCATAAATAAAAACCTGCCGATTTAAATATAAAACTCATTTCATTCACAAAAAAGAAAGGTAACAAAACAAAATGAAACTTAAACCACTTTACAAAAAACTTATTATCGCCGGGGTTTGCTTGCTTGCTGTGCTGATTGTTTTCTTTTCGGCAACAGCCGTTGTTCCCGCAGGTAGCACAGGTGTTGTAACAACCTTTGGGGCTGTGTCGGAGAATGTTTTGCAAGAGGGCTTCAATATCGTTATCCCCTTTGTTCAGCAGGTAAATATCATCAGCAATAAAATTCAAAAGCAAGAGGTTGCAGCCGATGCCGTATCGAAAGACTTGCAGTCGGTAGGCAGCACTTTAGCAGTAAACTACCGTGTTGGACTAAACGACAGTGCCAAAATTTATAAAAACATCGGTGCCGATTATGCTAACATTGTGCTTTTGCCCGCCGTGCAAGAGAGTATGAAATCTGTAAGTGCACAATATACCGCCGAGGAGCTTATTACAAAACGTAACGAAGTAGGCACTAAAATCAAAGAACAATTGGTTTTAAAAGTTGAAAGTTACGGCATAGTTATTGAACAGTTTAACATTATGAACTTTGATTTTTCGGAAGAATTTAATGCTGCTATTGAGGCAAAACAGGTTGCCGAGCAAAACCTGATTAAAACAAAAACCGAGCAGGAGCAAAAAATTGTTGTAGCCAATGCCGATGCCGAGCAAAAACAAATTGCCGCCGAAGCCGAAGCTAACGCAACCCTCACCAAAGCCAACGCACAAGCCGAGGCTAACAAAAAACTCAGTGCGTCGCTTAACGCAAATGTTATAGAGTACGAAAAAATCACGAAGTGGGACGGCAAACTACCCTACGCCACAGGCGGCAGCCCAATAATCGACTTCCGCACCGAAACGACTACAACACCGTAAAATTGGTTGTAATTTTAAATTAATTTAGTTTCAATATAAAATTTTTAAACCCGTCAATTGCAAAACAACTGACGGGTTTTGGTTTTTACTATTAACTTAACTCCTGTACACTCTCTCCACATCCGAATACCCCTGCTCAATCAAACTATCAATCTGATGCTTTGTGTTCTTCTTCATTGGGAGGATAGAAACCGTTTTGCCGTCGGCACGAGCGGCTTTGGCTGCCCGCATAACCTCCAGCATTTTTTGGGGAGGGGTGCCTTTTTCGATTAGAACAGCACGTTTTTCGGCGGTTGTTGCGGGTGCAACTTTATTATCTTTTAAAATTGTAATAATACGTTCAAACCCGATTGAAAAACCGCATGCACAAACCTGCTGACCGCTGTATTGCCCAATCATTTTATCGTAACGCCCGCCGCCGGCAATCGAAAAATCATAACCGTCAATGGTGCATTCAAAAATCGTCCCCGTGTAGTAAGACATACCACGCACAAGGGTTGGGTCAAACATAACGGTAACGCCTCTGTCTGCCATTTCTTTAACACAGGCAATAATTGTGTCTATCCCGGTGGCAACATCGGGGGCAAGGTAACCGTCGGCAAGGTATTTGCAAAACTCCTCGCAGCCAACACCCTTATGGGCATTTTTATAAAACTGTGTGTACTTTTCAATTGCACTCATCACAAAGCCCGCTTTTTCAAGCTCTGCCTTAATGCCCTCAAGCCCGATTTTATCGTACTTGTCTAAAATTATCAAAACCCTGTCAAAATCGCATTCTTCAAAACCGGCATATGCGGCGGCGGCACGCAAAATACGCCGGTCGCTTATATGCACGGTGAACTTGCTAAGCCCTGCTTGTGCAAAAATTTTGGTTAACATATCGGCTGTGGCGGCAATAAGCTCAATTTCGGCTAAAATGCTGTCGTCGCCTAAAATGTCAATATCGCACTGCACAAACTGCCTAAAACGCCCTTTTTGCGGCTTGTCGGCACGCCAAACATTGCCTATTTGCATTGCCTTGAACGGTGCGGGCAGCTTGCTTTGGTTTGCAGCGTAATAACGGGCAAGCGGCACCGTAAGGTCATAACGCAAGCCGCTGTCTGCAAGCTCGCCGCTGCCGGATTCAAGTGCGTTTTTAAAGTCTTCGCCACGTTTTAAAATTTTAAAAATAAGCTTTTCGTTTTCTCCCCCCTGTTTGTTAGAGAGATTTTCTATATGCTCTATCGACGGGGTTTCTATTTGTGCAAAACCATAGGCAGAATATGCCTGTTTTATCATTTTAAAAATGCTTTCCCGCAGGGCTACATCCTCGGGCAGCAAATCGGGCATACCCTTAACGGGGGTTTTTATAAACGCCATTTTTGTTTTACTCCTGTTTTTATAGTTATCATTAATTTTGAAATTTGCTACGCCAAGTATAGCATATTTTTTGCCGATAGGCAACCCGGAGAGGGTTGTTCTTTTTTTATTAATGGCTTAATTTATAAAGTAAATACTGATTAAGTGAAACGCCCTCTTTTTTTGCACCAAAAACTAAATCCCGATGCAATGTTTTTGGCACACGCAAAGAAATTTTGCCGCTAAAATCCATTTCTTCCTTCAATACATCTAACGAAATTGCCGTAGTTTCCTCGCTTCTTGTAATCCGCTGGATTGCTTTTTTATCGATAGCATCCGGCTCGGCTGCAGGCAATTTGGTCAATTTTTTTTCAAAATCGTTTTTGTTCATTTATAAACATCTCCTCTTGAATTAATCTCTTCAATTATTATCGACTCATCTATACTATCATATGTAAATATTATTCTGTAATGATATATTTTCAACCTAAAAAAAATCGCTACCCTTCAATTTTACAATGTCTCCTTCAAGCTCTAATAATCCTTCAATAGCTTTAATCAGCTTATCATAAGTATTTTTGTCTGTTCGTTTTAAATATTTTTGTGCTTGCTTTTTAAGTTTAATTATCAAATAAATTCAACTCCTTGCCCCATGGTTGTATGTATATATAATATCACATATAATTTTATTTGTCAAGAAATCACTCTGTAAATCAACACAAACAACCTAAACTTATTCGTTCCTGTAATTGCATATCAAGCCCCAAAACAAGCAATAACCGAGAGAAGTGTTAAAAACTTAAAATAAACCTTGATTTTGCAAGCAAAATAGCTTATAATTTGATAAATAGATTTATAAAGGGGATTATTTGAAATGGCTGCTGATAAAGCAAAAGCACTCGAAACCGCACTGTCGCAAATTGAAAAGCAATTTGGCAAAGGTGCAATTATGCGTTTGGGTCAAAACAGCACTTTAAATGTTGAGCATATTTCCACCGGCTCGCTGTCGGTTGATATTGCACTGGGTATAGGCGGCTTGCCACGTGGCAGAATTATTGAGATTTACGGACCCGAATCTTCGGGCAAAACCACGCTTTCACTGCACTGTATTGCACAAGGGCAAAAAAACGGCGGTAACGTGGCTTTTATAGACGTTGAACATGCACTTGACCCGATTTATGCCTCGGCGTTGGGCGTGGATGTTGACTCGCTGCTTGTTTCTCAGCCCGATACGGGTGAGGATGCACTTGAAATTGCCGAAGCTTTAATTCGCAGCGGTGCAATCGACGTTATCGTTATCGACTCGGTTGCAGCATTGGTACCCAAAGCCGAAATCGAGGGTGATATGGGTGCTTCGCACGTTGGTTTGCAGGCACGCTTAATGTCGCAGGCATTGCGTAAGCTTGCCGGTGCAATTTCAAAATCGAACACGGTTGCAATTTTTATTAACCAGCTGCGTGAAAAAGTAGGCGTAGTTTACGGCAACCCCGAGGTTACACCCGGCGGGCGGGCTTTAAAATTCTACAGCTCGGTTCGGATTGAAATTCGCAAGATAGAAACTTTAAAATCCGGCACCGAAATTATCGGTACACGCACACGGGCAAAAATTCTTAAAAACAAAGTTGCTCCTCCTTTTAAAGAGGCTGAATTTGACATTATGTACGGCAAGGGCATCTCTCGCATTGGCGAGTTGCTTGATTTGGCCGTGCTGGGCGATATTGTTAAAAAGTCGGGTGCGTGGTTTAACTACGGCGAGCTGCGGCTTGGGCAAGGGCGAGATAAAGCAAAAGATTATTTAGCCGCCGATGCCGAAGTTGCCGCAAAAATTGAAAAAGAAGTTTGGGGAAACTTAGACGTTATAAAAGAAAATTCTGCCCGTGGCAAAAAAGCTAAAAAAGACAAGCTAAAGCCCGGCAGTGCCGCAGTTGATGAAGTTGAAGAACCAACCCCCGCCCCCGAACCGAAAAAGAGCAGCACCAATATAGACATTTTGGTTGAGGATTAATATGCCGCTTGACACTTTTGACGAAACTAATGCAATGCGTGAGTTGCCGGAATATAAAGCGGCATACAACCGTGCTTTGCGGCTTATAACTTTTAGGGACCACACCGAAAAAGAATTGTATGATAAGCTTGAAAAGGATTTTGAAGACGAGCTTTGCCAAGCGGTGTGCGACCATATGACAGAGCTGGGCTTTGTTAACGATGAAGCCTATGGCACACGCTATGCAAAGTCGCTGCAAAACACAAAGCATCTTTCTCAAAAAAATATTATGTACAAGCTGATTCAAAAAGGCATAGATAAAACCCTTGCAGAAGAAATTGCCGAAAATTTAGAACTTGACCCCGTGGAAGAAATTAAGGCACTGCTGCAAAAAAAATATTATAAACAGCTGGGCAGCGAAAAAGACATTAAGCGTACCTTTGCCGCTTTGCAGCGGATTGGACATCGCTATGATGACATTAAAACTGCCATAGAAGAATATACTGAAGAAGAATTGTTTTAGAAAAGACAAAAGTTTTAAAAGGATTGATTAGGCTAATTGGAAGTTAAAAAACAACGGGTAGGTATGGTATCGTTAGGCTGTGCAAAAAACCGTGTAGATGCCGAAATGCTGCTGTATCGCCTGCAAGAGGCAGGGTTTGAAATTACAAACGAAACATCGCTTGCCGACTGCGTTATTGTAAACACCTGCGGTTTTATTGAGGCTGCAAAGCAGGAAAGTATAGAGGAAATTTTAGAGCTTGCCTGCCTTAAAAACGAGGGCAAAATTAAAGCAATTGTTGTAACAGGCTGTTTGGCAGAGCGTTATAAAACCGAGATAGGCTCGCAATTGCCCGAGGTTGACGTAACCGTGGGCTTGGGCGGCAACGAACAAATTGTTCAGGCAGTTACCGCCGCACTTAACGGCAGCACCTTTGCAAACGATTTTAACAAGCTTAACTTACCGCTTAACGGCGGCAGGCTGCAATCTACTCCACGCCACTATGCCTATTTAAAAATTGCCGACGGGTGCGACAATTGCTGCACTTACTGTGCAATTCCGCTTATTAGGGGCAAGTTTAGGAGCCGCAAAGCAGAAGATATTATAGCCGAAGCAAAAATGTTGGCAAACGGCGGAGTTAAAGAGCTTTTGGTCATAGCACAAGATACAACCCGCTACGGCGAGGATATTTACGGCAAATTGGCACTGCCCGCATTACTGAATGAGCTGTGCAAAATTGAGGGTATATCCGCTATCCGTTTGCTGTATTGCTACCCCGACCGCATTACCGACGAGCTGCTGGCAACCGTTGCGGCACAAGAAAAAATTCTGAACTATTTTGACATACCGCTGCAACACTGCAACGAGCGAATTTTAAAAGCTATGAACCGCCGTGGCAATGTTGAAACACTCACGCAGCTAATTAAAAAAATACGTGCAAAAATCCCCGAGGTTGTTATTCGCACCACGTTTATTGCAGGGTTCCCGTCAGAAACACAGGAAGAGTTTGACGAGCTGTTAAGCTATGCAAAAGACTGCCGCTTTGAGCGAATGGGCTGCTTTGCTTATTCGCAAGAGGAGAACACACCTGCTGCACTGTTGCCTCAGCAAATTGACGAGGACGAAAAAACACGCCGAGCCGAAGTGTTGAACGCACTTTCGCAGAGGATTATGGATGAATTCCATCAATCGCTTATTGGCAAAAGCTTAGCGGTAATTACCGAGGGCTTTGATAAATATATAAATCGCTATTTTGGTCGGAGCTACATAGACGCCCCCGAGGTTGACAGCCTGCTGTTTTTTGAAAGTGCAGCTCCTCTTGCCCCCGGCGATATAGTTGACGTGCAAGTAACTGAGATTATTGATGGCGAGCTTTTTGGGCAATTAGCAATTTGAATAAATTCAAGCTTAAAATATATTTTCGCAAATTTTTGGAGGTAAAGGCACAACCATAAACAAACTGTTTTGCTTTGTGCTGCTTTGTTAAAAAATGAATTTACCCAACCGATTAACAATTTTCAGGATTATACTCACCCCTGTTATGGTGTCATGCTTGCTTATTGAGTTTGAGCATAATGTTATTGTTGCTGGGCTGGTGTTTGCACTGGCGGCACTTACCGATTATTTTGACGGCAAAATTGCACGAGAACGCAGCCTTGTTACAAACTTTGGTAAATTTGCCGACCCGCTTGCCGATAAAATCCTTGTTATTTCGGCGTTGCTTTGTTTTGTGCAAAACGGCTGGTGCAACGTGGTGCTTGTTATTGTTGTGCTGTTCCGTGAGTTTTCGGTTACCTCGGTAAGGTTGGTTAATGCCGGCAGCGGCAGGGTTATTGCCGCAAATATGTGGGGCAAAACCAAAACCGTTTCGCAAATTATTGCAATTTTGCTTGTTTTTGCTATGCAATATGCAATCCAGCTTATGCAATATAATATTATAATTGTAACATCTGACGTTTATTTGATGCTGGAAAACGTGTTTTTAGCAGTAGGCAACTGTGCGTTGTGGCTTTCGGCAATCGCTGCTGTAATCTCGGGCATTGTGTACCTTAAAGAAAATTGGGATGTTATGGACTATTAACACATTTTGATATATAGTATAGAATACTAAAAAACCCATAAAAAAAGAGGGTGCTTAAAATTTTTAAAACACTAAAATCCGATTTAAACGCCGTTATGGAGCGTGACCCCGCAGCCCGCAACAAGGCAGAAGTTTTTTTGCTGTACAGCGGTTATAAGGCAGTTAGGGCTTATAGGCGGGCAAATTGGTTTTATAAAAAAAATATGAAGTTTATTGCACGGTTTATATCGCAACGCAGCAGGCACAAAACGGGTATCGAAATTCATCCCGCCGCACAAATAGGCAAGGGGCTGTTTATAGACCACGGTATGGGCGTTGTTATTGGAGAAACCACAATAATCGGCGACAACTGCACACTGTACCAAAACGTAACACTGGGCGGCACGGGTAAGGACACCGGCAAACGCCACCCCACCTTGGGCAACAATGTTCTTGTTGGTGCGGGCGCAAAAATTCTTGGTCCTTTTACCGTTGGCGACAACAGCCGCATTGCAGCGGGAGCCGTTGTTTTAAAAGAAATCCCCCCCAACTGCACGGCAGTGGGTGTCCCCGCAAAAATAGTGCGTATGGACGGGCAAAAATACGAACCTCTCGACCAAATACATTATGCCGACCCGGTTGATATGGCATTGGCAATTATAGAAGAGCATTTGAACCTTAAACTTTAAGATATAAAAGAATTTTAAAAAAACGGAGTAACACGGAATAG
>JAISII010000046.1 GCA_031262125.1 Oscillospiraceae bacterium
AGAAATAATAATGCAGAATGCTCGTCGCAACACGCCCTTTTGAGCTTGTTTTTGCACTTTGTGCAAAAAGCTACGCTTTACGGTTGGTTGCTCCTCTTTGCAAAATGAAACATTTTGCAAGCAGCGGCTACGCCGCAGAAACCACCCCGTCAAGGCTATCGCCTTGCCACCCCTCCCCGGAGGGGAATTTTTCTGCATTGCCGAGACTTTTAAATTGGGGTTTTTGTTTTTATAATTTATTCTTTTCAATTTGCAATTTGTCTATTGATTGTGCTAATATTCCCCTCCGTGGAGGGGTGGATTCGCTTTAGCGAAGACGGGGTGGTTTTGCTCAAGTAACAAACTCTATCCCCGTTATAAAACCGCTTACAACAAGATTGCTGGGCGACAAGCACTTTAAATTAAGCCGACGGCCTTTAAGGCTTATTACCATACGCCCGGTGTTAATTCGCACTACCGATTCATCATACTCCAGCACACCTTTTGCACCTTCTATATTAAACTCCAGATTGCTCCGCATTTCTATATGAGGAACATCGCCGATAATATTTTGAATGGTAGCAGCAACCTCAAAACGCTTTTTATCTCTTTTTTTCACGCAAAAAAGCTCCTTTTTTTCTAATATTAGTTTTAATAATTAATAACTATGCAAAACGCCGCATAGTTATTAATGACAGGGGGCGAAAATGTTTGTTTGGCGAATTTTTGCAGAATAAATTAAAAATTTTGGTTTGTGCTGTTTTTGTGTTGATTATGACAATAGGCATTTTTTATTACTCGCAAGCCTGTGCAGATGGTGTGCTGGAGGGTATAAACTTTTGTGTAACGCTGCTGGTGCCGTCGCTCTTCCCGTTTATGGTGCTGTCAGCTTTTATTGCAAACAGCGGCATTGCACAATTGTTTGAACCGTTGCTAAACCCGATTATGCGGCTGTTTTTTGGTTTGCCCGGCATTTGCGGTGCTGTGTTTTTTCTGTCTATGACAGGCGGCTACCCCATTGGTGCAAGGGGGATTTCCTCAATGGTAGAGGGCGGTTTGATTACTCAAAAGGATGCCGAAAAAATGGCGTATTTTTGTGTTTGTGCAGGGCCGGGGTTTTTAATAACCTTTGTGGGGGCGGGGCTTTACGGCAGCCGTGCGATTGGGTTTGCACTTTATCTCTCTCAGCTAATTTCGGCTGTGTTTTTAGGCATTTTGTGCAAAATAGTTTTTGGCATAAAAGCAAAAGGCAAAACAAAAGCACAGTCAACCGCCACAAAACACAAAATAAAGTTTAAACAGCACCTGCTGCAAGTGTTTAAACCCGCAAAACAAATTTCTAATAAAGAGCAAAAGCCTGTTGTAAGCTTTATTAACGCTCTTGTGTCGGCAACAAACAGCGGCACAAAATCGGCAATTATAATGTGCGGTATGGTAATAATGTTCAGTGCTGCAACTGCAATCGGCGATGCTTTTTTTAAGGGCAACCAAATAGAACACGGCATTTTTTTAAACCTTATGGAGGTTACCGCAGCGTGCCATGACCTTAGCAAAACTGCACCGCTGGAGCTTATAGCCTTTGTGATTGGTTGGGGCGGGCTTTGTGTACATTTTCAGATATTCTCGTTTTTGGGCAAGGTTAAAATTAACAAGCTTATTTTTGTTGCAATGCGGGCTTTGCAGGGCGGCATTACCGCTTTGGCTGCACATATAATTGTGCCGTTGTTCCCGATTTATAAACAAGTTTTTTACAGCACAGTTAACGGAACTTCGCCCGCTTTTTATAACAATAATTATATAGCAAGCACAGGGCTTATTCTAACGGCTTTGTGTTTAGTAATGTTTTTGTTTAATTTTAAAAAAACAAATAAACTACACTAACAAAATATTAAAATAATAAAGAAAAAGATTGAGAGGGCATAAATATGTGCGGAATAGCAGGATGGCTGGATGACAGCATTGATTTTGGGCAAAAAACTACGGTTGTGGAGGAAATGAGCAAAACCCTTGCACGGCGAGGACCCGACGAAAACGGAACATATTATAACAAAGGAGCGGTGCTGATACACCGCCGACTTAGCGTTATAGACCCACAGCACGGTAAACAGCCGATGACACTTAAAACAAGAAACCATAAATACACAATTGTGTATAACGGCGAGCTGTACAACACCGCAGAGCTGCGTAACGAGCTGAAAGCTTTGGGTTGGATTTTTGAAAGCACAAGCGACACCGAGGTTCTGCTGAAGGGCTATGCCCAGTGGAAAGCAGATATTTGCCAAAAATTAAACGGAATTTATGCCTTTGCGGTTTATGATGCTGTATCGGGCGGGGCGTTTTTATGCCGAGACCGGGTAGGCGTTAAACCCTTGTTTTATTATAAGTACGACGGCGGTTTAATTTTTGGTTCGGAGCTTAAAACCCTGCTTAAAAGCGGCTATGTTAAGCCGATAATCGACAAACAGGGCTTAAGCGAAATCTTCTTTTTAGGGCCTGCCCGCACACCCGGCTGCGGCGTTTTTAAAGGGGTTGAAGAACTTAAACCCGGCGAGTATGCAAGCTACCGCAACGGGTTATTTGTAAAACAGCAATATTTTAAGCTTACAGCCCGTGAACATAGCGACAACGAAGCACAAACTATTGAAAAAACACGTTACCTTTTAACCGACGCCATAGAAAAACAACTTGTCAGCGATGTGCCGATGTGTTTTTTCCTCTCGGGCGGTTTAGACAGCAGCATAATTGTAAAGGTAGCCTCGGAATTTGCCAAACGCAACAAGCAGGCACCAATTACTACTTATAATGTTGACTATGAAGACAACAGCAAGTTTTTTAAGGCAAGCCTCTTCCAGCCGAACTCGGATGCCGATTATATAGGCTTGATGTCGCAGGATGCACAAAGTGTGCATAAAACCGTTACGCTTAACAACCGAGAGGTAGCCGATGCACTTTATGCCGCAGCTTTGGCACGGGATTTGCCGGGAATGGCAGACGTTGATTCGTCGCTTTTGTTGTTTTGTGCCGAGATGAAAAAGAGCTTTACCGTTGCACTTTCGGGCGAATGTGCCGATGAGCTTTTTGGCGGCTACCCATGGTACCATAATGAAGAAATTCTGTTTACGCAAGGCTTCCCATGGAGCAGGAGCTTGGATATTCGGCGGCAAATTCTTGCCCCGGGGCTGCTGCCGGATGGTGAAGAATATGTTAACCAGCGTTATGCCGACACCGTACGCAGTACCGAAAAACTAAAAACCGATACAACCCTAAGCGGACGTATGCGAGAGATGTTTGCACTGAACTATTATTGGTTTATGCAGTGTTTGCTCGACCGCAAGGACCGAATGTCTATGTACAACGGGTTTGAGGTTAGGGTGCCGTTTTGCGATTATCGTGTGGTAGAATACGCCTATAATATGCCGTGGGAGCTTAAAGCCCACCATGGGAGAGAAAAAGGCATTGTTCGTACGGCTTTTGAAGATTTGCTGCCCCACGATATAACCTACCGTAAAAAAAGCCCATACCCAAAAACACACAACCCGCTGTATTTTGAAATTACGGCAAAGCGGGTAAGAGAAATTCTGCGTAAAAAAACGCCGATAACCGAGCTTTTAAACAAAAACGGGATTGAAGAAATAATCAACAATCCCGATAGTATCAGCAGCCCATGGTACGGGCAACTTATGCGTGCCCCGCAAATTTTGGCTTATATTATTCAGTTTGATTTTTGGGCAAGGCAGCTTGGCGTTGAGTTTGAGGTTTGAGGAAGCACTTACCCCAACATAAATAATATTTATCATATTGCAATAAATTTATATTGACATTTTTAAATGGGTATGCTATAATAAAAACAATAAATTGAGAAAGAGGTTTTTATTATGTCTGCTAAATTGTTGGGTGTTTGGGTGCGTTTTGCTGTTATTTGTATGCTTTTGTGCGGTGTTGCTGTGTGTGCTTGGTTACTGCCGGAATACGGTTCTTCGTTGGCAAGCAAATACCCCGAATTTGCCCATGCTTATGTGCCGTGGCTTGTGTTTATTTGGGTAACCTTTGTGCCCTGCGTTGGCGTTTTGGCATTGGGGTGGAAGGTTGCCGGAGCAATTGCCAAAGATGAAGCTTTTACTTTAAAGGTTGCAAAATGGATTAAAACGGCGGCAATGCTGATATTTGTTGCTGTAGGCATCTTTTTTGCGGGGAACATTTTGTTTTTCTTTTTAAACTTATCGCACCCGAGCATTGCTTTAGCCTCTTTATTTGCCGACATCATCGGCATTGCAATTGCCATTGTTGCGGCAACGCTTGCACGTTATGTTACAAAAGCGGCTGTTTTGCAAGAGGAAGCCGAGGGTACGATATGATTATTATTAATGTTGATGTTATGCTTGCAAAGCGTAAAATGAGCGTTACCGAGCTAACCGAGCGTGTAGGTTTTACTATGGCTAATGTGTCGCAAATTAAAAACGGCAAAGTTCGGGCACTTAAAATTTCTACTTTAAACAAGCTGTGCGAGGCACTTGATTGCCAGCCCGGCGATATTTTGGAGTATAGAAAAGGGGCTGATGAAGATGAATAAAAATTTAGTGCTAAAAGTTATATTCGATAGTATTTATGCCGTTGGTTGTGCTATGTTTCTTGTTCTTATCGGTTTATATCTATTCGGTTCAGCCGAACCAATCAACCAGCAGGATGCCATGATACCATTGAGCATACGTTCTTATGCTTGGACGGGAATTTGCGTTGGTACTTTGCCTATGCTGGGTTCGGCTTTGGCTGTTTATTTTTCCAATCGCTTACATCTTTCTAATCATAAATTTCTTTACTTGCTTTTACTGCTTATTCCTGCGATTGTTTGCTTGGTTTTCCTGCTGATGTTTTTGGTTCCGTTTATGTTTGCTATGTTTAAAACATCTACCCGAGCGTATTTTTGAGCAGCTTGCTGAAATTTAAAGGTCTCCCCCGTTTTTTGGGTGGAGACCTTTGTTATATTAAAATTAAAAACACAAAAAAAGCAACAAATTAATATGTTTCGCAAAACTCAAAAATTTTTCCAGCAAAATAAAGCGGAATATTTGTTAGAGCACCATTTTTCAAATACTCATTTGTGCTAAAACGCACGGCACTTTGCGGCTTGTGTTTTTCAATATAACTCTTAAAGCTAACAGCATTTTTGCTGCCGCCCGATTTTACTTCAATCGGCACTATGCTCTCTCCGTGCTGGATTATAAAGTCAATCTCTCGGTCCTGTGCATATGAATAAAAATTCGGAGAACGCTCTAAAACAGGCAACAGTTGCTCTAAAACATAATTTTCGGCAAGCTGCCCCTTAAACTGAAATGCGTCTGACAATAGTATCGACTTATTAGTCAGCCCAGCTAAATGCTTCAATAGCCCCACATCCAACAAAAAAAGCTTAAAATAATTGAGCATCTCAAACGCTTTAAGCGGATACTCGTTTTTAGAAACATTGAGTATTCGGTGGACAATTCCGCTCGAAACAAGCCATTCGATAGCATCTTCAAAATCCTTTGCTCTTGCACTTTTGGCAATAGCAGCATATATGAATTTTTCGTTGTTTTCTTTGGCAAGCTGCGGCACAATGCTGCGGAACACTTGCAGAATTTTGCCGCTGTTCACCGTGCCGTTATGTTTGGTAAAGTCGTTTTCGTAAAGAGATATAATTTCTTCCTGTATAGTCGATATTTCTTCCGAATTACCACTAATAACCCAAGAACTAACGCACTCCGGCATACCGCCGATTATTAGGTATTTTTTATAAAGCTCCGTCATACGTTGATGAAAAGCAGAAACATAGTCGTTGCCCGACTTTACAGAGGAGTAATATTCATACATACCCCCATCTGCAGCAGCTAAATACTCTTCAAAATCAAGGGGATAAATGTTCAACAAA
The DNA here is from genome assembly GCA_031262125.1 of Oscillospiraceae bacterium. GTDB lineage: Bacteria > Bacillota > Clostridia > Oscillospirales > Acutalibacteraceae > JAISII01. Next base: position 5,885 of record JAISII010000046.1, read on the forward strand.
TTCACCTTGCCAACGGGGTAAGACATTGGTTTGGCAAGATATGTGCCAAGCAGACTGCCGGCAGTAATAACATGGTATTCGTTTGCATCCTCGCAAAAATATTTCAAACCGCCCAAAGCGTTGGGGCATTCTTGTATTTCATCCAAAATAATAAGGGTTCTTTCGGGTAAAATAGCTTTCCCGTTTATCAGCCCCAAGCGTTCCAAAATAAGCTTTGGGTCTTTGGTTTCGTCAAAAATCCTTTTTGCTTCGGTGTCTTTATCAAAACTGATATATATATAATCATCGTAATATCCACGTGCAAATTCGTTCATAAGCCACGTTTTGCCCACCTGCCTTGCACCTTTTAAAATAAGTGGCTTACGGCGTGGGCTTTCTTTCCATTTTAACAGCTCGTTCATTGCTTTTCTAAACATATTACAGCACTCCCATATTTGTGTTTATAAATAGTATACCACGTTTTTAAGAGAATTTCAAGCTATTTTACTGCGTTTTTAAGAGGTTTTTTGCGGTTTTCACTGCGTTTTTAAGAATTTTTAAGATTTCGCACTAAAAAACTAAAACAAAATCATAATAAAAAATTTGAAGGTCTCCCCCGTTTTTTTTGGAGGAGACCTTTGCTTTTTAAAAAAATGGATTTATACAACAAAAATATTTACTTTTACAGTTTTATGTGATAAAATGGTAAAGTGAATTAAATAACTAATTAGAATAAAATTGCTTCTGGGAGCGGTGCGGCTACGCCGCACTCGGATAGTCTGTGCTAAAATAGTAAAGTAAGTAAAATTAGTTGGAATATTAATTTGGAGGAGCATTATGATTTTTGAACGAACCTGTGAAAATTGCGGTAAGGTATGGAAAATTACCGAATGGCATGAACATAATGATAGCGATTACGGTTCAATGCAAACTGTTGATTGCGACTGTGGCACTGAACTCTATAGAGCTTTTATAAGCGATGGTGAATTTTCTAAAGAGCTAAAAAACCAATAAAAGCTTTTAAAGTAACATATTAAAGTAAAATACTTTTTAAAAATAAATGTGAAGGGAAAAAGCAATGGAATCAAAAATTAAAGATGAATATCTGGACGACCTTTTTGACGCTGTTTTAAAACTGCAAACTGTTGACGAATGTTACCTTTTTTTTGAGGATTTGTGTACTATGCCGGAGCTTAAAGCTTTGTCGCAAAGGTTTGCAGTGGCAAAAATGCTTTCTCAAAAATGTGTGTACAGCGAAATTGTGGCTAAAACCGGTGCTTCTACCGCTACAATCAGCCGTGTTAACCGTTCGCTGCTTTATGGCAACGACGGCTATGCAATGCTGTTTGGGCGTAAGTCTGCACAGCCTAAAAAATAACTTCAGGCAACGGTAACAGAGTTATAAAAAGCTAAACAGGATTTTTGCATTGTTGCTTAAAAGCAACCAATACGGCAGGCTGGCTATTTTAACATACGCTCAAACAAATGCTCGGAAGATTCTTTATTATCCCGCAAAAAGCGACCTAAAAAGTACAAGCTCTCGGGGTCTTTGCTGACCGAACTTGTAACCTCGGTGCAGCTTAGCGACACTTTAAAACCCAGCTCCCGCAGTATGCTTTCGGTATCTTTAGACCTTGCACC
>JAISII010000136.1 GCA_031262125.1 Oscillospiraceae bacterium
TCTTTATCAATAGTGGAAAAATCCAAATCAAAACCGGCTTGTTCGGACAATTGCTCAAAATATATTTTGGTAGTTCTTCCGTTGCCTTCTCTAAAAGGGTGGATTGTATTGACCTCTGCCATATAGTAGGCTAATTTCTCACAAAACCTCTCTTTGCTCAAGCCTTTTAAAAAGTTGTCTTTTTCAAGCTTTTCATAATATTCACTAAACATACTTTCAATAAATTCAGAGCGTGCGAACACAGTGCCGCCTTTAGACATAAAACCGCCCTGACGTTCTTTGCCTGCCCACTCGTAAACATCTTCAAAAAGAAACTTGTGGATTTTACAAAAATGTTTAAAATCGAATTTGCCTTTAATTGGGTGATTTATTAATTCAACTGCTTTTACCTGTGTAAGCTTTCGTTCAACTTCATTTAATTTATCGTCATCTTTAATGCCGAATTTGTTTATTAAGACGGTTGTATTAGGGTAGCGATAAAAGTTTGCTCCCTCGTAATAATAACTATACTCCTGCATATGCTTTTGCCTCTGCTAAATATTGATTCAATACATCCTTGTAGCTTCGGGTGCCCTCAAGAATCTCAATTAAAATTTTCTTTTCGTCATCAGGAGTAATAAAACCTTCAACAAGCCAAGAGTGTATGATTTTATTCAATTTTCTTTCTTGAATATTCGACATACTCACACCACCTAAAATATTCTATTTATATTATACCTAAAAATATAAAAAAGTAAAGCAAACCGCAACATACAAAAAAATACAAAAAATTATAAAATTAAAAATTCCTGTAACGCTTTACTTTAACCGACTTTTTCTTTTTTCTGCCAAAGCGGTTGTGCAAAATTAAGTAAACAACAAAAATTGCGGCAGCCAAAACCACGGCAAGCCAAAACCACAGCGAACCAAGCAAGCTGTTAACAATATAAAGTGCAAACAGCACAGGGCTTTTGTCTACGTTTTCGCCGGCTACAAGGTTTACTGTTTCTAGCTTTTGGTCTTTATAATAAATTACCGCCGTGCCCAAAACCGTGCCTTTTTTAATGGGCGTGTCAACTACGTCTTGTATTTGCGGCTCGATACGAATAAAATTGTTGTCGATTTTTTCTTCGTCGGTTTCGCTTTCATCTCCGCCAATGTCTTTTAAAACAAGTGCACTAACTTCCTTCTCGGGGTACAGTTGTATAGACTCTACGCCCCAAGCAAAATTAACCTTTTGCTCGCAAACTGGCTGCTGTTTTGTAACAGCGGGGTTAATACGCAAATTAAGCAACGCCCAGCGGTACAGTGCCGCCGAGTCGAGCATTGTATAATATTTGCCGCCCTCTTCATACGGTGCGTGCAGGCAAATGCACATATAGGCATAGCCGTCGGCAATTGCGGTAGACACTAAACAACGGCCTGCTTTATCGGTCGTGCCTGTTTTTATGCCACGGGCATAGGTGTAGTAATACTCGCCGCCCCGCACTTGGTCTATCATATAATTTGTAGTAATTAAAGGGTACATACCCTCATCGCCCTCGCAGTAGTAGGAGACGGTGTTTGTAATCTCGCTGAAATGTGGTACGGTTAAGGCGTATTTTGTTATAAGGTACAAGTCCCGTGCGGTGGTGTAGTGTTGGTCTGTGTCATCGTCCAAGCCATGAGGGTTTGCAAAATGCGTGTCGGTGCAGCCCAACTCGGCAGCTTTGGCGTTCATCATATCCACAAACGCCTGAATATTGCCCCCGCCTATATAATCGGCAAACACCAGTGCGGCATCGTTGCCGGAGGAAACCATAAGGCAATAAAACAAATCCTTCGCCGTCATTTTTTCGCCCACGTGCCGCTCCAGCCCCGAAAGCGAGCTGCCTGTGCCCAACAAAATATCTAAAATATCCTGTTTTATTAAAATGCGTGTGGTTTCCATATTTTCAATATGCTCATAGGCAACTATGTATGTCATAATTTTTGTGGTTGATGCCGGGTAACGTCGCTGGTCAGCGTTTTTTTCATAGACTGGTATGCCGGTATCGAGGTTAACAAGCAAAATGCTGTCGGTTTTTGTTTCTACAGGGCAGTCAAAATCCAACGCAACGGCAGAAGCACTTGCCGCAAACAGCATTGTTAAAACTAAAACCATACTTATCAATGTTTTGGCGGTTTTTTTAGTCCTATTCTCCATAATTTTAGCTTTTGTAAAAAAATTTTTAAAAAAGACATTTTTCATATAGCAAATCCTTCTCTCTTGTGTTAAAATGATATTAATATTACTACAACAATCTGAAATTGCAATGTTTTAGGGGTGAAAATTTTGATATATATTACAGGCGATACTCACGGGGATTTGCAACGATTTAAAACCCATGCAGCAAAAAAACTTAAAAAAGATGATTATTTGATTATTTGCGGGGATTTTGGCTTTTTGTGGAGCGACAGTGCAGAGGAGCGAAAAAACCTTGAATTTTTGCAAAGCCGCAAATATACAATACTTTTTTTAGATGGCTGCCACGAAAATTTTGACGCGCTGGAACGCTACCCCACAGTGGATTTTTGCACAGGCAAGGCACGCAAAATTGCCAAAAATATATACCAGCTTATGCGTGGAGAAATTTTTGAAATTGAAGATTACAGCATTTTTGCGTTTGGCGGAGGTGTAAGCCCCGATTTAGACTTAGTGGTAGATTCGGGCAATTGGTCCGAGAAAGAAATGCCCACGCAGGACGAATATAAGAACGGGGCAGAAAATTTGCAGCTTGCCGGCAGCGTAGTTGATTATATTGTAACCCACGAGCCGCCAGCCCTTATTAAAAAGCGGTTTGAACCAAAAGCCGGAGCGAACGACATTAACCTGTATTTTGAAGAGCTGCGTAAAGCCGTGCGATATAACCAATGGTTCTTTGGCAGCCTGCATCTAGACAAAAAGCTAAACGACAAAACAATTGCTGTTTTTAAAGATATTTTGCCGATTGGGCAAGTGGTTAAAGCACGCAGGTTTTAATTCTTTTAATTTTACATTGAGATTTTAAAGATTACCACAAAAACCGAGGGAAAACACATATAAATTAAAACCCTAAAGCGTAAGGTTGCCTTTTGGGAAGAGCCGCTTTATGCTGCCCAATAGGTATTTTAACTCGGGGGCGGATAAATCGGGCGAATGTTCTATTATTTCATTTGCAGCCTGAGAAGATAACTCCACCGTTGCCGAGTCGGAAAACTCGGCAATTTTAAGCTGCGGCAAGCCATGCTGCTTGTTACCGAAAAAGTCGCCCGGTCCACGTTGCTTTAAATCCTCGTCGGCAATTTTAAAGCCGTCGTTCGTTTTGCACATTGCTGCCAACCGCTGCAATGTGTTTTCGTTTTGCGAGTCGGAAACCAAAATGCACCACGACTTTTTGCTGCCTCGCCCAACACGCCCACGCAGCTGGTGCAATTGCGATAAGCCAAACCTTTCGGCGTTTTCTATTAGCATTATTGTGGCGTTCGGCACATCTATGCCAACCTCTATAACAGTTGTTGCAACCAAAATTGAAAGCTCATTTTTTGCAAACTGTTCCATAACCTCTGCTTTTTGCTTAGGCTTCATTTTGCCGTGCAAAACACCAACTGGTATATCGGCAAACTCTTGCAGCATCAGCTCGGCTGCATAGCTTTCGGCAGCCTGTGCCTCTATTGCACCCTCGTTAACTAACGGGCAAACAACAAAGCATTGCTGCCCTTTATTTATATTTTCTTTAATAAAATTGTATGCACGGGCATGCTTGTCAGCACCTATTAACACCGTCTTAACAGGTGTGCGGCCCGGCGGCATTTCGTCGATTATCGAAATATCCAGCTCACCGAAAATAATAAGCCCCAGCGTGCGTGGTATTGGTGTTGCACTCATAACAAGCAGGTGCGGGTTTTGCCCTTTTTGGGTTAGTGCCGCCCGCTGTTTTACGCCAAAGCGGTGCTGCTCGTCGGTTAT
>JAISII010000149.1 GCA_031262125.1 Oscillospiraceae bacterium
ATCAAAAACATCATCCCTATCGTATTAAAGGTGTCCATTCAACCGTTCCCTCCGTTTGTTAAGTAATTTCGGCTTGCAAATTCTCACTCATTTTTATGACCATTAGCTTTTAGCCACAAAACCCTTAACGTATATTTTACCATTTTTTTCTTTGTGAGTAAAGGTTTTATTTATAATTTTGGGTTTATTTTTAAAAAACTTACACATTATGTTCGTTTTTAATTAATTAAAAGCAAAAAACTAAATTTTAAGTTGACAAACAAAGGTTTTGCTGGTAAAATTCAATAGTAAGCTTTAACGGTTTAAAGCGTTTAATCAATAAACTGTTAGAGGCAAAAGTTTAGTTAAATATTTTTAATACTATTATAAAAGAAGAAAGGTTGCAAAACAAAATGAACCCATTAACAGAACAACAGGCAGATGCCTTTAAAAAAATGACTATCCCCGATGTGCTGGAGCAAAACTGCCGCCTGTACGGCGACGAGACCGCCCTGATTGAAATTAACCCCGACCGCAAGGTTGCACCCCGTGTAACGTGGAAAGAGTACGAGCTTATAGAGCCGGTGCGTGGCGGGTTTTACAGGCGTGAGATTACTTGGAACATATTTAACGAAAAGGCAAACCGTGTTGCAAATATGCTGCTGGGGCGTGGCGTGGGCAAAGGCAAAAAGGTTGCAATTTTGCTTACAAACTGCCTTGAGTGGCTGCCGATTTATTTTGGTGTTTTAAAAACAGGTGCTTTGGCAGTGCCTATGAACTTCCGCTACACCGCCGAGGAAATTAAATATTGCCTTAATTTGTCGGAAGCCGATGTTTTGATTTTCGGCACGGAATTTATAGGGCGTGTGGAGGAAATTGCAGAGGACATCTCTGAAAACCGAATGATCATTTTTTACGGCTCGCAAGAATGCCCCACATTCGCCGAGGACTATAACGAGCTGACGGGCGATTGCTCTTCAAACCCTCCCGGCATACCTCTTTGCCCGGACGATGATGCCGCTATTTATTTTTCGTCCGGCACTACGGGCTTTCCTAAAGCAATTTTGCACAAGCACCGCTCGCTTATGCACGCTTGCCTTACCGAGCAAAACCACCATGGGCAATCGCACGAAGATATTTTTCTGTGTATACCTCCGCTGTACCACACAGGGGCAAAAATGCACTGGTTCGGCAGCTTTTTGGTTGGCGGCAAAGGCGTTTTGCTAAAAGGCATAGAACCAAAATATATTTTAGATGCCGTAACAAAAGAGAACTGCACAATCGTTTGGCTGCTTGTGCCGTGGGCACAGGATATTCTTGCCGCACTGGACAGCGGCGAGCTGAAATTATCGGATTATTCGCTGGAGCAATGGCGGCTGATGCACATTGGGGCACAACCCGTGCCACGCAGCCTTATAAAACGCTGGCTTAAATATTTCCCCGACCAGCAGTACGACACTAACTACGGGCTGTCGGAATCTATAGGCCCCGGGGCTGTGCATTTGGGGGTTGAAAACGTAGAAAAAGTTGGTGCAATCGGCGTGCCCGGTTATGGCTGGCAAATTAAAATTGTTGACGAAAACGGCGTTACCGTTGCCCCCGGCGGCGTTGGCGAGCTGTGCCTTAAAGGCGACGGCGTTATGGAGTGTTATTATAACGACGAAAAAGCCACCGCCGATTCGCTGCGGGACGGTTGGCTCTTTACGGGCGATATGGCAGAGCAGGACAAAGACGGCTTTGTGTACCTTGTAGACCGCAAAAAGGACGTTATTATTACCGGCGGCGAGAACATTTACCCTGTTCAAATCGAGAGCTTTTTAAGTGCTCACCCCGATATTTTAGACGTTGCGGTTATTGGTCTGCCCGACACACGCTTGGGCGAAATTACAGCGGCTATTATAAAAATTCGCAATGGGCACACCTGTACCGAAGAAAATATTATGCAATTCTGCCACGAGCTACCACGCTACAAACGCCCTCGCAAAATCATCTTTGCCGATGTCCCTCGCAACCCCACCGGCAAAATCGAAAAACCAAAGCTCCGTGAGATTTATGGTGCTGCACATTTGGTAGAGAGCCAAAATATGGGGTAGGCTATGGCTGCTTTAGAGATTTTATTGGAGCTTATTGGTGAGCTTTTTGTTGGTTGGATTGAGTTTTCTTCCGGAAGGTCAAAAGTCAAGCCCATTATCAGGCTGATATTGGTTCTTGCGATTTTCGGTGCTTTGTTTGCTCTTATGCTCTACGGCGGGATTTCGGCTATGCTCGCAAACCAAATTGCTATTGGCATAGTTTGCTTTGTTATTGCCGCCTTGCTTGTCGGAATGACTATCTATCTAATTTGGTGTATTTTCATTAAATAAATAAAAAAACAAAAAATTCCTCTTGGGTTTTCCAAGGGGAATTTTTCTGTTTGCATTTTTCGGCTAAAAGTGATATAATCACTTTAGTAGCACTAAAAGAAGTCATTAAATACATAAAAAAGTAATTATATTATATAAAGAAATATAGTGTTTGTCAAGGGTTTTCTTTTTTCTCCTTCCGTCAGAGCTACGCCTTGCCACCTCCTCGTCGCAACTCGCCCTTTCGAGCTTGTTTTTGCACTTTGTGCAAAAAGCTACGCCTTACGGTTGGTTGCTCCTCTTTGCAAAATGAAACATTTTGCAAGTAGCGGCTACGCCGCTAAATCTTGCTTCTTGTATCTTGCATCTTGCTCCTTGAAGCTGGGAGGCTTTTGGGTACA
>JAISII010000164.1 GCA_031262125.1 Oscillospiraceae bacterium
ATTTATGACGAAAACAACAAACCCCACTACAGCCTTAAAGCCAATGCGTACCATAAATCAATGTTAGGCAAAGAGGGCGTGCCGATGATAGTTGCAAACCAAAGCGAAGAAGCCTTGGAGGAAATAAGACGAGTGGCAACCGAAATTTTAGGCACACAAACAATCGAATACGGCAGAGAATGGAAACTTGCACAGGACACTAACCGAAATTTTGTTCTGATGTATTATGATGAAAAAATTATTATGCCGCTAAACAGTCGGCTAATCGGCGAGTTCCAGCCTGTTAACATTGCAACCGCACTTTCGTGCTTGCTAAAGCTGGAAGAAAACGGTATTATCAACCTGCAAACCGACCTTATTAAACAGGGCATAGAAAACTGCCAAGAAGTCGGACGCCCGCAAAAAGTTTTAAACAGTTATTTAAACGAATATTTCGGCGACGACGTGGAAATTGTGGCAGGCGTAATAAAACTAAACACCGCCGGCATTAAGCCGTTTGAGGATGTTTTAGCAGCATCGCCCGAATATACAAATTATTTTGCATATACGGCAGCCGGGCAAGTCAAACGCAAAGGCAGCTATGTTGTTCCGTTTTTTAAAAAATATTTTAAGAACGGCAAACGTCTTGTAACCTATAAATTTGCAGAAATGTATGAAGCAGGGTTAGAAGCCGCACAGGAGCTTCTGCGTGCCCACAACCTGAATTTTGAAGCAAAAGAAAATTTTGCAAGTGCAATGGAATATATTAAGGCACAGATAGAACAGCAGAGAGAAAAAGAGCCTGATGCTAAAATTCGGGTTTTTGTAACCTGCGAATCTATGGTTAATTTTGATAAGCGAATTTATTACTTTACGCTACCGAGAGAGGGCGAAAACTATCAAGAATAATTACGCACAAGCTCACAGCCAAGAGTATATTATTTTTAAAAAAGAATATAGAAAATTCTACCGCAGCGTTATTTACTCCAAAAGGCAAGCACTGATTATATCGAAATATATCCTTAAAGAGCTTGGCAACCCGCAAGATAAAATGAAATCGGTTATTCATGTAACGGGTTCTAACGGCAAGGGTTCGGTATGCTCGTATTTGCAGGCAATACTTGCCGCAAACGGCTACAGAGTAAATCGGTTCTCTACCCCATATCTTATTAATATTACAGAAACCATCGTTTTAAACAACAAACCAATTTCGGAAGATTTATATATAAAATACGGTAACAAAATTATTAGCACTTACAAAAAAATAATTAACCGAAATCTGTTGCAAAAAGAGTTGGAAAACGCAAAAATAACCGATGCTTTAAAAGGTATTAATACTCAAACAAAAAAATTTAACAACAATTTGTTTTGGGCAACCTTTATTCCGCTTGTTTTTTTGGCAATGAGCGAATGCCCCGCCGATTTTAATATAATTGAAGTTATATTGGGCGGAAAAGACGACTTTACAAATGTATTTGCACCCGAAAATACAGCAGCTACTGTAATAAACAACATCAAATACGGCGATGGCAACCACAAATGGTTCCTTGCTTTATTCAACAACGGCAAGTGGGAAGATAACATCCTAACCGTTACGCAGCACAAGGCACTCCTCGGCAAAAAAAACGTGCCGATGATTGTTGCAAACCAAAGCGAAGAAGTTCTGAAAGAAATCCGCCATATTGCAAGCACTGTTATAGGCACAAAAACAATTGAATACGGCAGAGATTGGCAAATTGAAAATGCTACAGACAGCGGTTTTGATTTTGTTTATGGCGGCATAAGGACATCTGTGCCAAATAACAAAAAGCTTTTAGGGCGTTTTAAAACGCAAAATTTGGCAACAAGCTTAGCTTGCCTTGCTGTGCTTGAAAAAAATCAAAAACTAAAGTTAGATTTAGATTTGATAAAAACGGGCATACAAAACTCTATTGAAATTGCACGACCGCAGCTTGTGTTTGACAGTTATTTTAACAATTATTTTGGCGGCAGCATTGAAATAGCAATTGGCGTTATTAAAAGAAATTCAGACGGCATAACCCCTTTTAAAGACTTATTGGCAGCAACCCCGCAATATATTAACTTCTTAATTTTTACAACAGCCGACAGAGGAAATAAAGACAGCACTTTGTTCGTTGCATTCATTAGAAAATATTTTGCCAAAGGCAAAAGGCTGGTAACTTACAGAAGTTTGCCTGAGTCTTACAAAGGTCTGGAGTTGGTTCAAAAAGCAATGCGTGAAAATAATATTGATTTTGAAGAAAAAGGAACATTGCAACAAGCAATGGAATTTGTAAAGCTCAAAACAGAGGAAATTATAAAAAAAGAACCGCAGACAAAAATAAGAATTATTATCGCCTGCGAGAGTATGATTAATTTTGATAAAAATATTTATTATTTAGGTTTGCCAAAGGATGTTTTAGAAAATGAACGGTGGTGAATATAAATAATGCAAGCTGAAATAATCGTAGCAATAATAACTTCTACCGCAAGCTTTTTTGGTGTGATAATCACTGCATTTGTATCAGGCAGAAGGCAAAAATCTCAGCACGAAACACAAAGCAGCTGGCTTAAAACTAAGTTTGACTATATTGAAAAAGAAATTGCAAAGTTAGAAGACAAAGTAGGGCAGCATAATCATTTTAATGACAGATTGCACAAACTATCGGCACGGATTGACTTGCAGGAAAAGGATATTAAGAGTGCCGAACACAGAATAGACGACCTTGAAGAAAATTGAGAAAAAAGCGGGACTGATTTATTTATGCGAGGCTTAAAAGGGTTTGTACTTACATTTAACAATCAAATTATTTTCCTATAGGATAGAAACTTTTAATTTCTAATAATTATTGTCCATTAAGGAAATCATTCTACACAAAAATACTTAACTGTAAAAGTCTATTAAATTTAAATACCACCCACATTTAACAACTTCAAAAGGTCGCAATGAAGAATGAACAAAACACCACACTAACAAACCGCCTAAACTTAAAGTTTAGGCGGTTTGTTTAATATAATGTTGCTGCTAATAAACTAATACGAGTAAAACTAATGCACTGTTTTCAATCTCTACACCAACAGCGTAATGCCGAATATATGGTTACGAATAGCCATAATGTCAAAAACATTTGTTTCGCCGTCTTCATTAACGTCGGCGGCGGTAAAAGCATCGCCTGTAAGGGTAGAATTGCCGAAAATGTAATCCCTAATTGCCATAATGTCGAATATGTTTATCTCGCCGTCGCCCGTTGGGTCGCCGAGCGTTATGGTGGGGTCTGTGTTTCCGTCATAGTCAACATAAGACCAAGTGCCTTTGTAGCCGGTTTGAATTGTTAGTGTGTTTTTGCCCATTTCGCCTGCAATATTGTCGGTCTGCATTGCTGCACTCCATTCAAGGTCGGAATCTACAAGCTTGAAGATGTCAACGCCGGGGGTAATAGCAGATGTATACGGTGAGAAGTCGAATGAATAAACACCGTTGCCCTCGTCTGTACATTCAAAGAACTGACCATTTAACCCTGTTGCACCCCAGCCGTAAATATAAACAGACTGCCAATCGTTTGGTTTTACAAAATACAGTTTTAACGGAAGTGAATCCACAGGAGCATTCGGGTCATAATTGGCAATCAGTTCGCCTGTGGAGTTGCCTGTAAGTGCATAAGCGTTGTTGCTGCCGATTGAGATATTTTCCCATTTGTTATAAACTATTGACGTTTCGTTCAGTGCATCTTCAACCTCTGCACCTGTTGCAGGACCACCTGCATAAGAACCCATAACATGGTATATTGAGATATTGCTTACAGTTTTATCTAAAATGAATTCTGCATAGCGTGCATCGTTAGTAGGCAGTTCTTTAAAGCCCATATACCATTCGCCGGAAACATTATCATGTATCCAAAGGTCTGCTGCATTATCTAAAGCCCATGCTACTTTGTCAACTACATAGAATGTTTTTGTTTCGGGTTCAGGCTCAGGCTCGGGGTCAAGAAGAACGTAGGGTATGTCATTGTTAATTGCATATGTGTGGGCATATGAGTTTTCATAGCAGCTAATTGTTAAGTTATCGCAATATTGGAATGCATAATTGCCAATTGATATAACACTATCTGAGATTGTGATACTCGTGAGTGCAGAACCCATAAATGCATAATCACCAATGGTTGCGACACTGTCCGGAATAGTGATACTTGTCAGTGAGTAGCAACCGCCAAATGCATAATTGCCAATTGCGGTTACACTGTCGGGTATTGTTATGTTTGTTAAGCTGTCGCAACTCATAAACATAAAATCTCTAATCGCTGTTATGCTATTCGGTATTGTTATACTTGTCAGTGTTCTGCAATTTTCAAATGCACCAAAGCCAATTTCGGTTACTGAGTTGGGAATAGAAACGCTTTCCAGCGAAACACAACAATAGAAAGCATTATATCCAATCGAAGTTACTCCATCGGGTATTGTAATACTTTTTAACGACTTACAATTGTAAAATGTTTCATCATATAATTCTGTTATGCTGTCAGAAAGGGTAACACTTTCCAAAGCTGTGCATCCATAAAACACATATGCGTAAATATATCTTACACTATTTGGTATTGTAACACTTGTTAGGCTTGTGCAATTTTCAAACGCACCCGATAATATTTCGCAAACTCCGTTTGTAATGGTTACACTTGTTAAGCTTGTGCAATCTTCGAATGCCCAACCGCCAATTGTGGTAACCGGATACCCACCCAAAGTGCTTGGAACGGTAACATCGCCGCCCGCACCAATATAATCGGTAATGGTAGCAATGCCGTTTGTTACCACATATTCAAAATCGGTAATTTCCGGCTCCGGCTCGGGTTCCGCTATCAACTTGCCGTCGGCACCAAAAGTGTACTCGCCTGCCGGCAAATCACAATAGGTTGTGTCAACGTAATAAGTGCCGTTAGTTAAAATCACGCCGCCCCAAGCGGTAAAGTAGTAATCGTCACCGAATTTATATAAACCATTTTTAGTAGTGTCTCCGTTTATATAAAGGTAAAGTGTGCCGTCAACTTCTACAACGCCGTTAAGCATTTTGCCATCGGCACCAAATATATAGTTGCCAACCGGCAAATCGCAATAGGTTGTACCTACATAATACCTGCCGTCGGTTTGAATTACGCCGCCCCAGTAAGAGAAGTAGTAATCGTCATCTATTTTAAACAAACCATAGGTTGCAGTAGTGCCGTTAATGTAATAATACAAAGTGTCGTCGATTTCTACAATTCCGTTAAGAGGTTCGGTTGGAGGTGCAGTTGGTTCTTCTGTTGTGGGTTCGGTTGGAGGTTCGGTTGGTTCGGGGAGTGTGATGATAGTTTCGCAGTAGCTGTTTATAATTGAATCTAACATGTCCACATGGAAGATGATTTCTACAGTTGCACCGTCGGCTGTAATTTCTACTTCCACATCTCCGCCTTCGCCGTTAGAAGCACCGTATTGGTTCCATGCGTAGCCGGTCGGGTTTTCAATAGTCAGCCAAGCACCGTTTGTTACTTTGTAGTAGTATGTGCCTTTTGCCAAGTTTTCAATTATTAGGCTATATGTATAGTTGTCTATTCTGGTCATTTCCAGACCGGCAGGGTTCCAATCAAAGCCTGTAAGAGATGCGTCGCCTGCTACATAATATTTTGCTGCTATAACAGGTTCGGTTGGGGCTTCGGTTGGGTCTACTAATAGATCCGAAGGTTTCGGGTTGCCGGGATAGTAAACCATGTCTTTATAATCTTCGTTAAAGGCACAATCGGAGAAAATCTCATGTTTTATCGTGTTTCCATATACATTTTTAATGGTTTCACCGTCTTCATCAACTTCAACAGCGTGCATGTCTCTAATTACAAAATCCAAACCGGCATCGCCGTCTGCAATTGCTAACATTCTGATTTTAATAACTACTATCTCTTGCTGAAAAGGTTCTACAAATTCATAGTAGTTGCCCCACTCGTCGTAACCGTAATCTAAAACAGCATTTATGCCGTATGAGTTGAAGCTTGGATCATACAGTTTTGAAGCATTCATATAAACTACGCCCGGTTCGTATTCCGGTGCAACCCAATAGATACTGGCGTTCGAATTGTTAGCTGTGGGGTAATTAGCATTGGTTATGCCAGACGCATTTGCGGGTTTTACAACAGCAGGGTCGTAAATAAAACGAGTGTCGAGATCTTCGATTGCAAAATTGTCGGGAACAATAATTTTGTATTCATATTCAATTATATCGCCTGTTTTAACATCACTGTCGGAGTTTGGTGTTGTTGTAGGCTCTTCTGTCGGAGCTTCGGTTGGAGCTTCAGTTATTACAGGTGCTGTTGTAGGCTCAGTTGCCGGCTCGGTTGGAGGTTCGGTAGGTTCGGGAATGGTAATAATAGTTTCGCAATAGCTGTCGGTGTACTTGTAGTATGTGCTAAGATGGAAAATGATTTCTACCGTTGCACCACCGGCTGGAACTACAACTACTACGTTGCCGCCCTCTTCGTTTGACGAACCTTCTTCGTTCCACGAAAAGCCATACGAGCTATCAAGAGTCATGAATGCACCGTTTGTTACTTTGTAGTAGTATGTACCTTTAGGTACGTTAACAAACGTAGCTTTATATGTAGTGTTGTTGATTTTAGTCATTTCCAGACCGGCGGGGTCCCAATCATAGCCTGTAAGTTCTAAATTACCTGCTACAAAGTATTTTTCTAAAGGTGCGGATATTATGCCGGTTTGTGGGTCGAACAATTTTTGTTGGTAAACGCCACTCTCTGTTATTACAACGCAGTTAGCTCCAACTTGCAATTTTATGTTATTCCAAACATTGTAATAATCAGGTGTTTCTCCGGCTGCCGCAACATTAGTGCCACCGTCTTCTATGGCTATAAGTTCGGTTATTGAATAACGTGTACGATAAATTGCAATATTTTTCCAACTGCTCGGCAAGTTTTCTAAATAAGCATAGGTCGAGTTATGCCCGTCAGAACCTCTAAGGTTTGTTGTGAGGAGTAAGCTCTCGCCGGTGTCTTTATTATAAACCCAAAGCTTACAACCGTCATTAAACAACCATCTGCCGTCTGTAGTAGATGTGGAACCATATGTTTGGTCATACACGAAGAAAGAATTTTCGCCAAATACCGGCTCTGGGTAGGTTTCGGGTACTGTAGTTGCATTAGGAGTTGTTGGGGCTTGCGTTGCAGGTACAGTTGGTTCTTCGGTTGCTATTGTTGTTTCGGCTTCCGTTATCGGTTCGGTTGGTTCTTCTGTAGCCGGTTCGGTCGCTGGTTCGGTGGGTTCGGTAGGTTCGGGGAGTGTGATGATAGTTTCGCAGTAGCAGTAGCTGATGTTACTTGTGTAAACATGGAAAATAATTTCTACTGTTGCACCATCGGCGGTAACTTCTACCATTGCATTAGGCGTTAAGTCATTAGCCAAACCTTCGTCGTTCCAAGAGTTGCCGTTGGGGGTGTCGATTGACAGCCATGCACCGTTTGTTACTTTGTATTCATAAGTGTTTTTTGCTACGTTGTTAAATATTACTTTGTATGTATTGTTGTTAATTTTGGTCATTTCCAGACCGGCGGGGTCCCAACCTTTTGCTCCTACAAGCCCAGTTGTGCCTGCAATATAGTATTTCACCTCGGGGGCAGGGGCAGCTGTAGTTGAAGGTATCGATGCCGGCGGTGTGTATTTGTACGAATTAACAGACCTCGGAGATATTTCGCTATCAAGATAAAAACATACGCCATCATATAGGTCTGTCGGTGCGATTTCATCTGTGTGGTAATAGTCGCCCCAGTTTGTATCATAATTGTTGCGGAACAGAACAAAATCTATTTGGCTTAATATATCGCCGGGAATTGTAACTTTCCATACCCTGCCGTTTGCACCGACATCGGTTGTTTGTTCTGCTGTAATTGTTCCGCTTGTTCTGCCATAATAATTAAGAGCAACCGGTGCCCAATTGTATTTATTTTCAAAATACACTGTAATATCTTCCGCTGGGGTTACAGGTTCGGTTGGGGCTTGTGTTGTTATCGTGGCTGTTGTTGTAATCACAGGAGTAGTTGTTGTAACTACGGGAGTTGTGGTCGTCTCCTCTACCGTTGTCTCTACTATCGGTGCTCTGTATTCTCTCCAGTAACCATCGAGAGCGAGTTTATCCGGCCAGCTTTCTAAGCTGTGTATGCTGACGAACGAGAATGTGCTGAATTCGGGATCGGCATAGATTGTTGTATCGATTGTTTCGTTGTATACTATTGTACCCCATGTTGCACTGCTGATTTCGCTGAAATCTTTTGTTGGGTCTATACGACCGAACAATGCATTTGCACCAATATATTCGGCAGGTACTTCATAGCTGAAGATTGGCGGATTGCTGCCGGCTACATATGTTGGGGCAATCCATGTGGCACTGCCGTATGTCCAAACATACAAGCCCGATTTTGTACCGTCCCTTGTCCATTCCGGCAAGTTATTTGTATCAAGATATATGGTTATATGTTCGGTTGGGGCTTGTGTTGTTATCGTGGCTGTTGTTGCGGGTTCGGTTGGGGGTACGGTTGTTGTCTCGGTTGGGGCTTCTGTTGTTGTTACGGACGGTGCGGGGGTCGGGTATTCAACTGCAGGCAAAGAGCTTAACAGCGTTACAATATTTTGCGAAGCCGTATACCCTTTTTTAACATCGCCGTACAGCTTGCCGTCTTTAATGCCTATGCCGAATATTTGGTTGCTTTCGGTAGTGGTATATGCAGTAGTTGTTTCACCCGTGCTTGTGTTATAAGCATACACATTTGTGTTGTCGTTAAAATAAATGGTGTTACCGTTCCAAGCGGTCCGCATAAAACCGTCGGCTAAAGAGTACCCGGTTCTGTCTGCATAATAATTCCAATTTGTGTTAGATTTGTAAACCGAGGTTCTCTGCTCACCGGAAACTTTACTTTTAAAAAGTTCATATCCATCCGAGTAATACCAATAGCCGTCAACAGGGATAATTTGGCTCTTTACATCGTTCCAAAACGCATTGTCATATTTACTGCTGTTTGCAGCAGGTGCGTTTGTCCAGCCGGAGTGAGCTTGAAAAGCAATTTCTTGAGAAAACGCACTGTCGCTTTTTAACAAATAGTTATGATAAAAATCGCCGTAGGCAACCGAACCTGTAGGGTCGTTCCAAGTAAGGTCGCAATGGTACCATTGCCCGTCGAGTTTAATCATACTCCAAGCATGCCCCATATCTTTGCTTGGGGCATATGCTGTTTCTATGCCGATTTTACCCAAAATATAGTTTAACGTATGAGTATAACCCTCGCAAACACCGCTGCCGTTTATCAAAATGCCGTACATTGTGTAAGCAACATCGGGAAGGTTTGGTATAGGGTCGCTGTAATCTGCAATTCTTAAAATCTCTTCGTGTACAATCATTAATTTTTCGAGGTCGGTTTGCCCAAAAGCAGTCAGTTTGATGATATCATTTACCGCTGTATCAATTTGTGCCTGCATTGACGCAACTTCCACAGCATTAAAAGTGTAATTCGGCTTAAAGGCGTAAACAATATATCTTCCGGTTTCCGGGTCTTCACCATATGTAAAATTATAGCTGTTGGATAAATAAAAGAGCTCGGGGTTACAGTCGTCGGCAGCCGAAAACAACCACCCCATCTCTTGCTGATTTGGAGAAACACTTGGGTTAAAAGGAATTTTTGCAAACGAAACATCAATCGAACTTGAAAAGTTTTTTACGCCTTCAACAATTGCCGCATACCCCTGCGGATATTGGCTTGCAATATCCGGTGTGTAAACACTATTAGAAGTTGTGAGTGCCAGTTCACTTTCTGCCGCCAAAGCCGAAGGGATTGCGACCGTGAGCATAGAAAACATCATAACTAATGCAAGCAGTACGCTTAAAAGTTTTTTTGTAAGTTTCATAATTTGTTCCTACCTTTTTAAAATTTTAATAATTTATACTCAAATAACTGCAAATTATATATAATAACATATTTTACCATAAAGCACTTAAAAAATCAATAATAATTAGTGATATTAATCAAAATTTTAAAGAAAATATTAAGTTTTTTGCCCTAAAAGTGTACCTAACAAAAACCAAAACCACGGACTGACACAAACCATGCTGTCGTTGGCAATTGCACCGATTAAAAATGCCGTTATTGCAATAATTAGATATGGAAGAAATGACTCGTTTAAATTAATTGCTGTTTTTATGCCCCGCTTTAAGCAAACAGCAAAAAGAGCAATTAATAGCAGAGCGGATATTAGACCGCTGTTGATTGCCGTTTGAAGATACATATTATGCGGTTTGTCTATCATTACATCGGCAGTTCCGTGGGTGTTGAGTAAACCTACATAATCGTTTTGAGGGAAATAAAGTGCGAAATTGTCTGCACCATAACCGACGAATAATGTCTTGGGGAGCATTTTGATTGTGTTAATCCAAGCATATCCTCGCCCGGTTGCAATACCGTAAAATTGCTCCCAAAAAGGAGAATGGCTATATGATATATTATCTATGGGAGTTAAGTTTTGCCCAACCCCCTTAATGCCGGAGTCGGTTATGAAAAATCTGAGCCTGCTGTCGTACCCTAAATCGGCACTAAGCTCGTTGCCGCCGACTGCAATTTTTATCATACTAAAACGCTCGTCAGCAAATTCTAATGTATTGTTGTTAAGAGTTTGTGCGGTAATGGTTTGTTTGTTTTGGTCAGCAAACTTCAATTGCTCGATAGTTGCTGCATTTGCTTTAGGAGCAGTTAGCGTTAAAGAGTCGCTTTTGCCGACAAAAGTAAGGCTTTGCTCGGATAAAATAATGTTTTTAAGAGTGAATTGTTCAACAGCGACCTCTGTTTGGCTTGATTTTTGGTTTTGAAAACCCAACGAAACCGCCGACCAAAGCCTGCCGCTGCTTGCAAAGTTGGTGAGAACAAATATAACGGCAAACGCCGCAGCAGCAACTGAGAAGAACACTTTTTTTGACCAAATGAGTTTTCGGTTAAAAACAGCCAAAGCAATTATTTCTAATAAAACTAAATATACAGCGGCGGTTGAGCGTGAAAAAAAGCAAGTGAAAATAAGCAATACCGCAGCTGTTGCAGACACATAACGGAGGATGCCTTTTGAAGTAAAACACACACCCGCACACACAGGGAACAACAATGTGCAAAACACACCTAAATAATTTGGATTGTAAAAGGTAAGCGAAACCATATTTATAAACTGCGTATTTTTTAAAGATGAAATGTATTCGCTTTGTTGCCCCGAGGCAATAAGTGTTTGAATAAAAGGAATTTCGAAGAGCGGTTTATAAAGATATTCAACAAATGCCAAAATACCAATAATCAGAGCAATTGAAACAGCAGAAATTTTTAGTATTTTCAGCCCTTTTTCGCTGCCGAAATATTGAATACCCGTTAAAAATAAAACGATATAGGAACACTGAACAAGCAAGCCTTCGTATTCGCCCGGCACGCCCATTAACACCACATTTTTATTGGCAGAAAAAATGCAAGACAGCAAAACAAAGAACAAATATCCGCCTGCTAATATAAGCGGTAATCGGTTCTCTTTTAAAAACAACGCCCCACCCCGCAACGGCTTATCGGGGAACAAACGCTCGGCAATAAAATATGTTACAATTACAGCGGAAGTTAAAATTAAAAACATCGCTTTACTGTATAAAAACATATCGGGTGATAATCCTTGCTCGTTATAAAAAAGCCGTGCTGCATTGCCGGACAGCTCGTCTATATGCAAATATGTAATTAGCGGTAACGCACAAAGCATTACCGCTACGGTTGTTAGGAATACTTTTCTGTGTTTTGGAAAAAGCTCAACAGTTACTTTTGCTTTTTTTGATTTTTTCACGTTCTACTCCTTTGCTACAATAAATTTATGGAAAACATCGAAGTAAACAACGATGTATCCATGCTTGTTGTTTAAGCCATAATAAGAGTGTAATTGGTCTGACGAAACTCCTTTTGGACTTCG
>JAISII010000166.1 GCA_031262125.1 Oscillospiraceae bacterium
GTCGCCGCCGACGAGTTTGAAAGCGGGCGGCGAATGCTATTAAACTTTGGGCATACCTTGGGGCATGCGGTTGAAAAGCTGTCGGATTATTCGGGTTATTCGCACGGGCAGGCGGTTGCAATTGGTATGGTGCAAATTGCAAGGCTTGCCGAAAATTCGGGTTTTACCCAACCCGGCACGGCGGATTTGATTGAAAAGCTGTGTTTAAAATTCGGGCTGCCAATAGCTTCCCCCTATAAAATGCAGGAGCTTTTGGGCACAGTGGCACTGGACAAAAAAAGCGACAGCAAGGGCATAAACTTTGTGCTGCTAAAAAAACCGGGCGAAGCTTTTGTTAAAAATTTTAGTTTTAAACAGACCGAATATTTTTTTCTTATCGCTGAATAATAAATTTAAAAAGGTATTTAACATATGACGGAAAAACACATTTTACCCTCGCAATTGTTTGGCAGAGTTGCCGCACCACCCGCAAAAAGCGATGCCCACCGTGGGCTTATATGTGCTTGCCTAAGCCGTGGGAAAGCTACCCTGCACCCAATTGCGTTAAGCCGAGATATTCAGGCTACAATTGCTTGTGCCGAGGCTTTGGGTGCAATTATAACCTATGACTTAACCAAAAAAACAATAAACATAAACGCCGAAAATTTCGGGTTGCCGCAAAAGGGCAACAACGAAAAAATCACTTTAGATTGCGGAGAATCCGGCTCGACCCTGAGGTTTTTTATACCCATTGCCGCAGCGTTGGGGCTTAATGTAGTTTTTACGGGGGAAGGGCGGCTGCCTAAACGGCCAATAGGTGTTTATGAGGACATATTGCCGCCACAGGGCATAGCCTGCAAAACAAAAGGTGGCTTGCCTTTTGAGATTAGCGGCACTTTGCAAAGCGGCGTGTTTACCCTGCCGGGCAATGTTAGCTCGCAGTTTGTGTCGGGCTTGCTAATGGCATTGCCTATGCTGCCGCAAAGCAGCGAGGTTGTGCTTACCTCGCCCCTTGAGAGCGAGGGTTATGTGCAAATGACTATAAGCACGCTAAAGCGGTTTGGCGTGAAAGTAACAAAAACCGCAACGGGCTACAGCATACCCGGCGGGCAAAAATATAACCCCTGCAATTATGAGGTTGAGGGCGATTGGTCGCAGGCGGCTTTTTGGCTGGTTGCTGGTGCAATTTCCGGCTCGGTTACAGTTACGGGGTTAAGCAAAAACTCGTTGCAGCCCGACAAAAAAATTGCCGAAATTTTAAAAACCTATGGTGCGGCAATAGAGTTTGACGGCGACGAAGTAACCGCCGAACTCAGCTTTTTGCAAGCACCCGACGATTGCAAAATCGACGTTTGCCAAATCCCCGATTTGGTACCTATTTTGGCGGTGTTGGCTTCACTATCGGAGGGCAAAACAAAAATTACCAACGCACAGCGTTTGCGAATTAAAGAAAGCGACCGCCTGACCGCCACCGCACGTGCTTTGCGGGCTTTGGGCGGCTTGGTGCAAGAAAACCCCGACGGGCTGGAAATCAGCGGAACTGAAATGCTTAAGCCCGGCAAGGCAGAGGGAAAAAACGATCACCGCATTGTTATGGCAACGGCAATTGCCGCACTGCTGTGCGACGGCAAAACCACCGTTACCGACAGTGAAAGCATAGAAAAATCTTACCCCACTTTTTGGGATGAATATACCCGCTTGGGCGGACGTTTGGAGGAATACTGATGGGTTCAAGTTTTGGAGAAAAAGTTAAAATTTCAATTTTCGGCGAAAGCCACGGCAAAGCTATAGGCGTGGTTATAGACGGCTTCCCCGCAGGGTTTAAGCCGGACTTTGAAAAAATTCAGCAACAAATGGACCGCCGTGCCCCGGGCAGAAACAGCTTTGCAACACCCCGTGCCGAAGCCGACCGCCCTAACATACTGTCCGGCTTTTGCAACGGCACAAGCACGGGTGCACCCATTTGTGCAATGATTGAGAACACAAACACAAAAAGCGGCGACTATGCCCAATTTGCAACAACACCCCGTCCGGGTCATGCCGATTTTACGGGGAACATACGCTACAATGGCTTTAACGACCAAGCTGGCGGCGGGCATTTTTCCGGGCGGCTGACTGCTCCGCTGGTTTTTTGCGGTGCACTTTTTAAGCAATTTCTTGCCCAAAAAAATATTTTTATAACTGCACACATAAGCAGCATTGGCAATGTTAGCGACGACCGTTTTAACAGCCTTGCTCTTGATGCCGTAGCAGCACAAATGCTGGAGCAAAGCGAGTTCCCCGTTTTAAACAGTGCGGCTGCAAAGCTGATGAAAGCCGAAATTGAAAAAGCAAAGCAAAACGGCGACAGCATCGGTGGCACAATAGAATGCGGAATTTTCGGCTTGCCTGCGGGGCTAGGCGACCCGATTTTTGGCGGGGTAGAAAACAAAATTTCGGCGGCGGTTTTTGGTGTGCCTGCCGTTAAGGGGATAGAATTCGGCGACGGGTTTGCCCTTGGCACACTTTACGGCAGCCAAAGCAACGACGAATTTTACGCCGAAAACAACACCGTTAAAACCAAAACAAACCGTTGCGGCGGCATTTTGGGCGGCATAACAACCGGTATGCCGGTTATCTTCCGTGCGGCTATAAAGCCCACACCCTCGATTGCCAAAGAGCAGCAAACAGTTAACCTTAATACGCTTGAGCAGCAAAAAATTAAAGTCGGCGGGCGGCACGACCCATGCATTGTGCCCAGAGCGGTTGTTGCTATAGAATCAGCTGCCGCTGCGGCTGTGATGAATATTTTATTTTAGGATATTTTCTCCCCCTGTCGGCTTCGCCGACATCCCCCTCTAAGAGGGAGACTTTTTTGCTCGTGCCTTATAGCCTCCCTCTTAGAGGGAGGTGGCAGAGCGTAGCTCTGACGGAAGGAGAAAAAGAACATTCGTTTAGTCTATTGAACGTGCTAATATTCCCCTCCGGGGAGGGGTGGATTCGCTTTAGCGAAGACGGGGTGGTTTGCGACGCAAGTCGCTTCTTGCCTCTGTAAGGATGCGGGGCGGTTAATACAAATTTTAAAAAAAAGGAAAACAAATGCAAAACGAACTAAAGCTCCTGCGGGAGCAAATTGACAAAACCGACAACGAGATTGTAAAACTCTTTTGGCAGCGTATGGAGTTATCTAAGCAAGTCGGGCTTTATAAAAAGAAAAACGGTTTGCCTGTGCTAAACGCAAACCGAGAAAATGAAATTTTGGATGATATTGAGCAGAAATGCGGCAGCTATGGCAGCTATGCCCGCACGCTTTATGCCGATATTATGGCACTTTCTCGTGCGTTGCAATATAACCTGACCGCTAAAGAAACACCTCTGCGTGGTATTTTGAGCAATGCACAAACTCAAAACGCACTTGCCGATGTTAAAAAAACGGCCTTGCAGGGGCTTAAAGGGGCAAACTCGCACGCTGCCGCTTTAAAGATGTTCCCGCAAAGCGAATATGTTTTTTTTAGCAGCTTTGCCGATGTTTTTGACGCTGTTAAAAATGACGATAAAATTGAAATAGGCATTATGCCTGTAGAAAATTCTACCGCCGGGGCAGTGGTAGATGTTTATGACCTAATTTTAAAGCACCGTTTTTATATTGTGGGTGCAGCGAACATTAAAATTGAGCATTGCCTTTGCGGCGTTGCGGGTGCTACACTTGAGGGAATTAACAAAGTGCTTTCTCACCCGCAGGCGTTGGCACAATGCAAAAGCTTTATTAACGCAAACGGCCTGAACCCCGAACCTTGCAGCAACACCGCCGTTGCCGCCAAAACAGTTGCCGAAAATAACGACAAAGCAGTTGCCGCAATTTGCTCGGCTGCTGCGGCTAACGAGTACGGGCTGGCTATCCTCAAAACGGGCATACAAAGCTACGACAGCAACACAACCCGTTTTATTGCAATTTCCAAAAAGCTCATTATCCCGCAGGATGCCAAAACTATAAGCCTCTGCTTTAGGCTGCCGCATACTACGGGTGCACTTTATAACATTTTAGGGCGGTTTGCCGCTGCCGGGCTTAACCTTACAAAAATCGAATCCCGACCCATACCGGGGGAGGATTTTGAGTATTTGTTTTATCTCGACTTTGCCGGCAATGTTAAAAAAGGTGAAACTATCGACCTTATTTGTGCGTTGCAAACCGAGCTGCCGGAGTTCTCGTTTTTGGGGAATTACGCTCTAGAGGGCTAGATAATCAGAAGCTAGAGGTTAGAAGCGGCTCCGCCGCTCGCTTTCTCCCCCTATCGGCTTCGCCGATTTTCCCCCTCCCGGAGGGGGACTTTTTCATCTCTCTTTTTTGAGTTTACACAAAAGCCTCCCTCTTAGAGGGAGGTGGCAAGGCGTTAGCCTTGGCGGAAGGAGAAAAGCGAAAGCCCAAAGCCTATTGAGCGTGTGAATATTCCCCTCCGGGGAGGGGTGGATTCGCTTTAGCGAAGACGGGGTGGTTTATGCTAAAATTCCCCTCACTTCTTCTGCTCCCGTTCCCTGATAATCATACGTATCGGCGTGCCTTCAAGCCCAAAGGTGTCTCTGATTCGGTTCTCGATATAGCGTTGATATGAAAAATGAAACAGCTCGGCGTTGTTGCAAAAAGCTACAAACGTGGGCGGCTTTATGCTTGCTTGGGTCATATAATA
>JAISII010000042.1 GCA_031262125.1 Oscillospiraceae bacterium
TGTGTGGGCGGCAAAATTATTGCCCGGGAAACCGTAAAAGCAATGCGAAAAGACGTTTTGGCAAAGTGCTACGGCGGCGACATTACCCGCAAAAAGAAGCTGCTCGAAAAGCAAAAAGAGGGCAAAAAGCGTATGCGTCGCTTAGGCTCGGTAGAAGTGCCCAAAGATGCGTTTTTAGCAGTGCTGAAGTTAGATACGGAGTAAAAAAATGGCGAACAATTTATTTCTATTTAAGTTTATTTTTTGTAAAAAATTGCATACAAAACACCCCGTCTCAACACTCATTTCATAAGTGTTGAGCCACCCCTCCCCGGAGGGGAATATTTTCTCTCTACGAGACTATTTGATGAGGCTACTATGTCAAACATAATGCAAAAAAGGGTTAGCTGCCCAAACTGCAACGAAGAATTTGATGCAAAAATTTACCCCTCAATAAACGTAACAACAGACCCACAATTGCGTGAGCCTGCTTTTGACGACCGTTTATTTAAAACACGCTGCCCCTCTTGCGGGCAAGAATTTTTGCTTAACTACCCGATTTTATATAACAATATGAAAAAGCGTTTTATGATTTATATGATACCTGGGTTGGACCGATTTTCGCTGATTGATGAGGGCTTGGAAGAGAAGTACAGCACCGTGGGCAATGTACGCAAACGCCTTGCCCCCACCTATAACCGCCTTAAAGAGAAAGTGTTTATTTTCGAGTCGGGGCTGGACGATATGCCTGTTGAAATTACAAAGCTTTATGTTAGCGAGCTTGTGGCAAAAAAATACAACCTTCAAAAGGTCGAGGACGGCTATTTGTCTATGTATAACCGAGAAACAAACTCGTTGGGATTTACCTTTTTAATTGGCGAGGAGCAAAAGCCCTATGTGCAAAGTGCAAGGTTAGAAATCTACGGCAAAGCCGTAAGTATGGTAAGCGAGGTTGCACAGCAAGAACGCCAAATGCGAGGGTTTATTAATATCGACCGAGAGTGGGCAGAAAACGTAATTTTCCGCTATAAGCGGTTTTTAAAACAGAAGAAAAAAACTTGACAAATTACAAAAATTGTATATAATATAAGTGAAGGACTTACCGATAGACGGTGTTCCTCATATAGCGATATAAATGACCGCCTTATTCGAAACTGAGGCGGTTATTTTTTATTGCACAAACCCCTCATAAACCAAAACCAAATCTTTTTTTACGGCACTTTGCAACTCTTGCAGGGTGCCGAATTTTTTTTCGCTGCGTATAAATTTATGCAGCGTAATTTGCACTTGCTCTCCGTAAAAGTCGTCGCCTTTATAGTCGGGCAGCCATGCTTCATAAAGT
This sequence comes from Oscillospiraceae bacterium, assembly GCA_031262125.1. Lineage (GTDB taxonomy): Bacteria > Bacillota > Clostridia > Oscillospirales > Acutalibacteraceae > JAISII01. Next base: position 1,322 of record JAISII010000042.1, read on the forward strand.
GCGGTTTTGCCGTCTACCGTGGGTCTAACCCCAAAATTTGTAATGCCGATATATTCCTCACCCCGCAGCAAAACCTTTGCTGCATAGACACCTTTTTTGGGGCAAATCAACTCGCTTGGCGGCTGCACATTTAGGGTGGGCATATTTATTGCACGCCCAAGCTGCCTGCCGTGTATAACCTCGCCGCACACATTAAACGGTTTAAACAAAAATCGGTTTGCCTGCTCAACGTCGCCGTTTTTAATCATTTCTCTCAGCACAGAAGACGACAGCACCGCTCCACCCTCTATGGTATAGGGTGCAATAACCTCGACCTCGCAGTCAAAGCTTGCACACAGGGCTTGCAGCAACCCTACGTCGCCCACCCTGTTTTGCCCAAACTTATAATTATAACCGCAAAACACCTTTTTGCAGTTTAGTTTTTTTTGCAAAATTTCAACCGCAAATTCCTGAGGAGTAAGTCTGCAAAGCTCAAAAAAATCGGCAAAAATTGTTTGCTTTATTCCTGTGGCTTTAAATGCATCTTCTTTGGCTTGCTTTGTTGTCAAATTCTCAGGCGGGTTTTCTGCAATTGCTGCCGCAGGGCGGGTGTTAAAGGTCAGCACCACGGGCAGCAACCCGTTTGCAGCCTGTGCCGCTGCCGCACTCAAAATCTGCCTGTGCCCTGTGTGTACGCCGTCAAAAAAACCCAAAGCTACTGCCGTGGGTTCTTTAATATTTACTATGCTTTTATATACGTTTGGGTTGTTATTCAAGGCACTCATCTGCTGTGCTGTTGCCCTCTTTCATCAAAAAATATGTTTTTAAAACGGCAATTTGCGTCTTTGCATCGGGGATTTGATTATTAAGCACCATTTCGGCGGCTTTGTTTAGCGGGATTTTTTCAATTTCCAAAAACTCATCTTCATCGGGGACGGGAGCGGTAAACTCCTTAACCCTGCAAAAATAAAGATGCACGATTTCGTTGCAAAAGCCGGGCGAGGGATATATTGCCCCAAGCGGCATAAAACCAAAGCCCACTGCACCTGTTTCTTCCAGCAGCTCACGCTTGCCGTTTTGCAAAGGCGTGTCGCCGTCCTCCAGCTTGCCTGCGGGCAGCTCAAGCACAACTTCTTTATATGGGTAGCGGAACTGCCGTACAAAAAGCAGCTCGTTTTGCTCGGTAAGTGCGGCTATGCAAACACCGCCCCTATGCTCGGCAACCTCTCGCTGTGCTGTGTTGCCGTTTGGCAGCAGCACCGTATCGTGGATTGTATTAAAAATACGCCCGGCACATTTAAGCTCGGTTGTTAAGGTTTTTTCGGCTAATTTTGAGTTCATGGTTTTACTTTTCGTTTTAAAAACAGCACCGCAACCAAAGCAACCAAATAAACACAAAACAGCACTTCTATAATGTGGGTTATTCTCGTCTGAACCGAGTAATAAGCCAAAACATCGTTACCCGTTATTGAGTTTGCAATATGGTAATATACGTTAAACCTACGCAAAAACCAAAGCACGGCAAACGGTGCTGCACAGAAAAACACACTGCGTTGCAGCTTTTTTTGCGGGGTTTTTAGCAACACAAACCCTGTTGCAAACAACGCTCCATAATAGCAAGTTTCCCTCAGGGCTAATGTTCCGTAATAAATCAAATCTGTAATAAAGGCATCTTGCGGCAAGCCGAAAGCCGACCTGTGGTCAAATATAAAATAAAAGACATAGAGTGCAAAAAAGCCCAAAATTAAAACAAAAACAGCCTTTGCCGCAGCAAAATTTTTCTGCTCTTTTTTAACAACAAAACTAAATGGTATAAGCAAAATCAAAAAATACAAAACTTTGTTTATTTTGTCGGTTATGGTGCTGTAAAGCTGTATTGAATTAATAACACCCATATCTCCATGCGGAATTTTAAAATTATTAAAATACATCCGCTCAAAAACATATGTGCCGATTGTGTTATAAAACGCATAAATTATTGCGGCAACCATACCAATTATCAGCATTGCCTTTGCGTATTTTTCAAAATACTTAAAAAAGCGTTCCACTCTTTTTTCCGCCTTTCTGTGCTTGTGGATTCTCCCACCGTCTCGTCGCAACTTGTCCTTTTTAGCTTGCTTCTTTCGTCGCAAACCATCTCGAGCTCAAAAAAATTAAATTTCTATTTAAATTTAATTTATAAAAAAATTCTTGCCGCAAACCACCCCGTCTTCGCTAAAGCGAATCCACCCCTCCCCGGAGGGGAATGTTATCTCTCTCCGAGTCTTGGAGCGATTAGGTTGGTTTTATTTATATTAATTCTTATGTTTCGTTTATAGTCTATTGTTTGTGCTAATATTCCCCTCCGTGGAGGGGTGGCTGCTCCCTAAGTAAAAAATGAAATTTGTTTTTTAACAAAAATCTAAAAAAATAAAAATATTTTTAGATTATACTGAGCAGACGGGGTGGTTAATATAAGTGTTACAACTTCTCAATCTCTACTTCGGCAATGCGTCTGTCCTCGGTTTTTAAAACCGTAAACTTCAGCCCGCCCTCTATAACCTGCGGGTGTTCGTCGCTTTTGGGTATATTCTCCAGCCGCTCCAGCAAAAACCCGGCAACTGTGTCATAATCGCCGTCTTCAAACTCTTCGTCGGTCAGTTCTTCAATCTCAGTCATCGGGGTAGTGCCGTCAACCGTAAATTTGTTCTCGTCAATAACCTTAATTGCCTCTTCCTCTTGGTCATATTCGTCCTGAATATTCCCCACTATTTCCTCAATAAGGTCTTCCATAGTAACCAAGCCTTCGGTGCCGCCGTATTCGTCCACAATAATGGCAAGCTGAACCTTTTGCTTTGTCATCTCGGCAAAAAGCTGAGGGCATTTTTTTGTTCTTGGCACAAAAACAACTTCGCTACGGGCAATGTCGCCTATTTTAAGGCTGTCGGGCACTTGCTCGCACACAAAACGCAGCAAGTCTTTAACATACAGCACACCTGTAATATTGTCAATTTCCTCATGATACACAGGTATGCGTGAATAGCCCGTTTGTATAGCCACAGCCACAGCCTCGCCCAATGTATCAGTATCCTCCACTGCAACCATATCGGTGCGGTGGGTCATAATTTCGCTAACCTGCTTGTCGTCAAACTCAAAGATATTTTCAAACATCAAGCGGGTCGCCGGCTCTATAATTCCTTTTTCTTCGCCTTT
>JAISII010000113.1 GCA_031262125.1 Oscillospiraceae bacterium
ATTGGAGATAAGCTCCCGCAAAAAAATCTCTTTATGAGTATAGATTGAGTTAATCATTAAATCCAGCAGACGTTTAGATTCTGACTTGAACTGCTTTTTTGCCATTTTTGTTTGCATCCTCTTTCTTTATTGTTATAATTCTTGCATCGTTTTGTTATATTTTAATACATTTTTCGCAGAATTTCAAGCCTTTTATTTTTGGGCGGGAAATTTTGGTTTTTAAAAAACTCCCCTTGTTGCAATCTTAACCGCAACAAGGGGTTTAATGTTTTTATAAAACTTTTAAAAAATTAACAAAATTTTCTTAAGTTGCCAAATCTTTAACAACAATAACTGCTGCCGACTTTGGCGGCATTGTCAATTCTCCGTCTGCACACAAAACTTGCAGGGCTTCTGTGCCGTCGGCTGTTTTAATTGGAGCCGAAGCTACCAATCCGCCTCGGAACTCTTCAACTTGGAACTTATCTTTTACTTGCAGCACGGCTGTAGAATCTTCGGAGCCATTAAACACTATAAGCAGCTTTTGCCCGTCATATTCGGTAACATAACCCATTGTTTGCTCTACACCAAAATCGACCATCAAAGAAGTTTCTCCCCTTGCAATGCCGGGGTTTTGCCCTCTAAGCCGTATTGCACGGCTGTAAAAATTAAGCAGCGAGTTTTCGTCTGCCAATTGCTGTTTAACTCCGCCCGCTTCCGGCACATAAGGTTCTACAACACCGGGCACATAAATTCCGGGGATATTCTCGCTATCCCAAATCATCGGTGTGCGGAAATAAGCATCGTTGTCTGTGCTTTCGGACTTGATGGCAATTTCTTCGCCATAGTAGGTAAAGGTGTTGCCCGGTGCAAGCATATAGAGTGCCGCCGCCATTTTTTCGTTTTCTAAAGTAGACAGCGGGTTTGCACTGCGTACCATATCGTGGTTAGACAGAAAATAACCATTTATGGCATCGGGGTAAATTTCTTTTATTTTTTGTTCATAATTAAGCAAAGCGGCTACATATTTCTTAACATTTGCTCCGTTGCGTGCCGCAAAAACATATTGCCCATCTGCCCCTGCAAAGCTAAAAGCAAACTGGGTGTTGATTTTACTTTCGTAAACATCATAAATTTCGGAGTTAGAATCCCAATTTTCGCCCACAACATAAGCGTCGGGGTTAATTTCTCGCAATGTTTGCATATACCATGTTAAAAATTCAATGCCGTCTGTGTGGTTGTTGGTAAAATACTTTACGGCGTCCAGCCTAAAGCCGCCCACACCACGGTCGAGCCAAAACTTAGAAATCTTTTTAAACTCCTCACGGGTGCTTTCGCTCGACAAATCCCACTCCGGCATTTCGCCCGAGAAGTTGCCCTCATACCACAAATCATCAGTTCCGGCTACTTGCCGATAACCGGAAGCGGGCTGGGTGTCTGATTTTTCAATCTCGAAATATTTTGCATAGCCGTCAAAGTTGCCGGACTCTGCTTCCTCTAACGCTTGCAAAAACCAAGGGTGTCTGCTGGAAGCGTGGTTAAGCACTAAATCGAGTATAACTTTTATGCCTCGCTTGTTGCATTCGGCAATAAACTTGTCAAAATCTTCAAGCGTACCGAACTCGGGGGCAATATTGTAATAATCGGTAACATCGTATTTATGGTAGGAAGGCGACGGCATTGTAGGCGAGAGCCAAATGCCTGTAATGCCCAAATCATCGGTTGTTTCGGGGTCGCCGTCGTTAAGGTAATCCAGCTGAGAGATTATGCCCGGAATATCGCCTGTATCGTCATTATTGCTGTCGCAAAATGAGCTTATCCAAATTTGATAATAGCTGCGGTAGTTATCGTCAATAACCGCAACCGAGTTAACACTAACCGGGTCGACTGGGGTTGCGGGGTCGGCAGGGGCAGTGTCGCACCCAAAAGCTGTAAACACAACCAACAGGCAAAGCAGAATAAGTGCAAATGTTTTTTTCATAGCCGGTCTCCTTAAAAACAAATAAAAAATAATAATGCAGAATGCAGAAATATTTTGTTTAATGCGAAAATTTTTATAAATTCTGAAACATATCTGCTGAAATACGAAAATTTTGATAAATGCAGAAATGTTTATTTGCATAATCAGACAAATGTGGTGCAGCTTCGATACGAAACCGCACCACACAAAAGTCAGTTAAATTAGCCCTTAACACCACCGGCTGTAACGCCGCTAACATAGTAAGTTTGCAGTTTAAGGAAGAGAAGCGTAATTGGAAGAGCAACCAAAACCGACCCTGCAAGGAACGGCTTATACCATTCACTGATATAGTCAACTGATATCATTTGCTGTAAGCCAACCGAAACAGTGTAGTTTTGAACTTCGTCCAGCATAACAATTTTTACAAAGATAAAGTCGCACCACGGTCCGATAAACGATGTTAAAACAGTGTAAACGATTATCGGCTTAGACATAGGCAGAATAATCTTCCAAAAAACTTGGTTGCGGGTTGCACCGTCGATTGTTGCAGCTTCGTCCAACGCTCTGGGTATGGTGTCGAAAAAGCCTTTGGAAATCTGATAGCCTAACCCCGCACCGGCACTGTAGCACACGATTAACGCCAACAGTGTTTTTAAAAGCCCCATAATGTCAAGCAGCATAAATATGGCTATCATAGACATAAATCCGGGGAACATCGCAATAACCATGCCGATGTTTATAAATTTTTTGCGGGTTTTAAACCTTAAGCGGCTGAAAGCATAGCTAACCATTAAAACAACCAAAGTAGAAATAACGCAGCTGAAAATTGCTACAACCAATGTGTTTAAGAAAAACCTTGGGAAGTTTACCGATTGGGATGTATCGGTTAAAAGCTTAATGTAGTTATCAAATGTCCATGTGTTCGGCCATAAGTCCGAAACCTTGGCACTGCCGTTTAAACGGAAGGAATGCACTATCATATAAAACAGCGGCATAACCCAAACTACACCTGTTGTGCCCAAAAACAAATAAACAAACGAGTTTACAATTGTTCTGCGTCTTTTATAGCGTTTGAAGTTAAACGCCAAAAGTATAAGCAAAACAATGCACACAACTATAATTGCTGCAATAATGCAATAAACCAATTTGCCCGGCCAATAAAGACCGCTAAACCAAGTAATTATACCGTTAAACCAATCCATCATGAGAATTCCTCCTCATTTCTTGCGGATTTTGTCATATTAAAAGTTACTAATGACAATGTTGCACAGAAAATAAATACCAAAATACCAATGGTAGAGCCTAACTTATAGTCCTTTTCGCTGCCTTCAACCGTTATCTTAAACAGCCACGTTACAAGCAAGTCGGTATGCCCGGCACCCTTGGCAAGCCCCAAATCGGAAGGTCCGCCTCCTGTTAACAAATAAATAACATTAAAGTTATTTATGTTGCCTACAAAATTGCTGATAAGATGCGGAGTTGTAACAAACAGCATATACGGCAGTGTTATGCTCGTAAAGGATTTTACAGGTCCCGCACCGTCAATAGTTGCACTTTCGTACAAATCTTCGGGAATATTCATTAAAATACCCGAGGTGATTAGAATTGTGTACGGTATGCCGACCCAACAGTTTATTATAATAACCGTAAGCCGTGCCGTAAACGGCGTACCGTTTAGGAACTTTGTCGGAATTTCTTGCCCCATATAATGCAAAAGCGTGTTAACAGCACCGTTTACCTCTTGCAGCATCTGGTTCATCATAAGCAAAGAAATAAACTGGGGAACCGCAATTGTAATAACAAAAAGAGTCCTCCACAAAGATTTTAGCTTTATGCCCTTTTTGTTAATCATCAAAGCAAAAATCATACCCAGCAAATAGTTGCTGAAGGTTGCAATAACTGCCCAGACAAGCGTCCACTGTGTCAGATACATAAATGTTCCGCCAACGCTTGCAGAGCCGGAAGTTAAATTGAATATATTCTCAAAGTTAGAGAAACCTGCCCAAGTGAACAAGTTGCCCGGCGGCAAGTGCCAACGGTCATAGTTCGTAAACGCAATCAGTATCATAAACAAAATAGGCAGTGCAGTAAACAACCCTATTGTTAAAACCGGAAGCGTTAACAAAGTCGTGTGGAATTTAGAATCTAAGTACTCTTTAACTTCTTCTTTAAAAGTTTTGTTGTGCTTTCCGGCTTTGCGAGCCTGTGCCGCAATATAAGCCGATTTTGTGCTTACAAAATAGAACGCCAAAAATACGATAGTTAACAAAATAGAAATAACGCTGAACAACAAAATTTTTCTTGAATCGTCAACAAAAACTTCGCTTTGGCGACCGTATTGATTAGTCTGCATTCTTGTGGCGACATCGCCCAAATTGTCAAAGAGCATTAGCTGCCCAATAGCAAATTGAGTAAAGAAGGCAATAAAGCCGCCCTGTAAAATAAAGAAGAGCAGACCCTTAACTATTTGACCGTTCATTACGTTGCCAAACCCCATAATAAGGTAAGACACTTTGGTTGTCCAATCGCCTTTAATAAAGCGCATAACATAGTTACGCACTG
>JAISII010000045.1 GCA_031262125.1 Oscillospiraceae bacterium
GAATGCGATGCTGTCAGACAGGTCGCCTACTGCTATATCTTCAGATTTGTAATAGTCTTCCCATTTGTCTTTTGCACTCTCATATTCGTTGCGGAACAGTATCCCTTCGATGCTGTCTAACAGCTCGCCCGAGATTACTGCCGACCACAATGCTCCGTTTTCGCCGCTTGCCCCTGTTGCTGCCATCTCTATTGTGCCGGCCTCTATGCCTTCGCCCCAATAGTAAATTGCTGCAGGTGCCCATTCGTATTTGTTCTCAAGGTATACTGTAATATCTTCTGAGGGGATGTAGGGGTCGGTTACAGTGGTATCTTCAGTTACAGTTGTTTCCGGCTCTGTTACAGTGGTGTCCTCAGGTACTGTTGTTTCCGGCTCGGTTACAGTGGTATCTTCAGGCACTGTTGTGTCCGGTTCTGTTACAGTAGTATCTTCGGGCACTGTTGTGTCCGGCTCAGTTACAGTGGTGTCCTCAGGTACTGTTGTTTCCGGCTCTGTTACAGTAGTGTCTTCGGGTGCTGTTGTTATATCTGCGGATATTTGCCCGCCAATATCGTAAGGGTTGCCCATTTGTGCTAAGAATTTTTGAATTTCTGTAGCGTCGGCGATTTCGACTGTGCCGCTGCCGTTAACATCGGCAGCAACTTTTTGCGTTTCTGTTAAGTCATCTATATGTGCAAGATATTTTTGAATTTTAGTAACATCGGCAATATTAACGCTGCCTCCGTTGTCAGCATCGCCACGCAAAATTATACTGCTCGCTTTTGGAGCTTGAATTTTGCCGTCATCTGCCGTTGCAGAAGGGATAGCGATTGTGAACATTCCGAACACCATTGCTACTGTAAGCAATATGCTCAAAAACTTCTTTGTGCGTTTCATTATAAATTCCTCCGTTTTTGCAAGCCAAAAGGCTCGTCCTTTTTTAACGCTGACTTTTAGTTGAATATTTTCTCAATAATTCAGCCAAAACCTCAGCATAAAGCTATTACGCTTTTTATACTGTTTAATTATAACATTTAAAAAAACAAATTACAATGATTTTTAAAAGAAATATATGTAGAAATTTTAAGCAATTCTTTGTGCAAAATGACTAACAATTTGCTTTTTCTGTTAATTTATTTTAATTTTATTCAACAAGGTTGTGATTTTGCTCCGCTTGCACAATATTCTGTGTAAAACAAAAAACATCTCTTTCCCATCACTAAATTCTTGCTAAATTTTCGAATCGTGATTTTCAGAAATATTTAAAAATTATTTATTAAAAAAGATTTCTTAAAACAAAAAATATAATGATTACCGCAACAATCAAAATTACCGTTGTTTTTCGGCGGATTTTAGGTAAAGGCAGTTTTAATTTAAAAACAAAATTTGCGTACGCCGCAAAAAAGCAATATGCCAAAATCGGCAACGCAACAACAAAAAGCGGGTTAAGCAAAAACGCTGCAACAAAATCCAAGTGCAGCAATGCATAAAGTGCCCTCCCCGAGCCGCATCCCGGGCATTGCAAATGCGTAACCTCATAAAAAGGGCAGTGCAAAAATGGGTGCAACGCATTATTACCCGCAAAACGCAACAGCAAAAGCCCCGCAGCAATCAGCATCGGGGCGAAAATTCCGACAAAAAGACGCAAAACAGGCATACTGCTTTGCGTCGTGGTTTTTTTAAAAGTGTCTTTGTGTTTTTCTACCGTTTTATGCATATCAATCTGCCAATGGCACGCCGTTTGCATCGGTGTTAATTGAGCCGGCAAGTATCATAATACCTTCAACAAAGCCCCATATGCCTGCAATGCCGCAAGAGCAAATAGTTAAAACCAACTGAATAACCGCTTTGGACGTAAAACCCAAATAAAAGTTATGCACGCCCCAGCCCCCCAAGAAAATGCCCAGCAGACCCGCTGCCATTTTTGACTTTGGAGCATAACCAAACGGTTGATTAGGCGGCACCTGATAGCCCCCTGCTTGGTTGGGAGGTACTTGATATGCACCATTGTTAAGTGCAACGCCGCAGTTTGTGCAAACCGCCTGCACAGGTGTGGTGCCTGCACCGCAGTTAAAGCAATAGCTGTTGCCAACGCCTTTAGCTGCCCCGCATTTTACGCAAAAAGCTGCGTTTTGCTCAATTGTGTTACCGCAATTTTTACAATACATTTTTTATTTGTGCAGCCTTTTTAAAATAGCCGCACATCCTCCTTGTTAAATATTTTATGTGCAAGTTTTTATTATAAAGAATTATATCACAAACAGCCGCAAAATTCAATACGTTCGTAAAAATATATGCTTAATCTTTTATAATATTCGTATATTTAGTGGGCATTGTCATAATTTTTGAAGCCGAATGGAGCATTTTTGCTATGCACAAAGCACTCGCAAAAGATACTGTTGCAACAATTTCTTGCCCGCCAATTGAATATGTGCTGAAAACCGTGCTTGCAACTATTGCCGCCGCAAGCAAACACAGGCACAACCCAACAAATTTAAGCTGCCGCCCCCTGCGTGCCGTTTTAAGCCAAACCGCCCCGGCTACAAACCCTGCAACGGCAACCAAACCCGCCGCCGCAATGCTGATAATTTCAGCCGAAAAAGGCAAAACTCCCACTTCTCTGATAAGGCCGAGAGCTATGCCCAACACAGCAGCAACAACTGCAACCAGCAGCCTTGCCGGCGACCGTCTGGCACGGTAATACTCGCCCCAAACAAGGTACATAACAATAGAATAAACCGCCGCAACCGCCAAAAAGTCGCTTGCAAACCACGGCTTAAACATAATGCCGCCGCCCTGCACAAAAAACAAATCGGCAACACCCGCAAACAGTGCAGCTGCCGCAGCCAAAAGCTGCACACCGCCTGCCGCCGAAAACACAATCCGCCCCCGTGCGTTGCGAACTATGAACACACCTAAAACCGCAAGCCCTAATCCTATAATAATATTAAAACACGCACAAATAATATTTAACGTCATAACATCACCCGTTTTTAGTTATTATACACTTACAAATGTAACTAATATATATACTGCCGTTTTGCTGTACAAATTTCTTATAAACTTATTTTACATTAAATTGTGCAAAAGTAAAGCTAATTTGTCAAATTTTCAGATTTTTTTGAATTTTCTTTTTTCATTTATATGAAATGTTTGTTGACAAAGGCAAAAAACCTTGACAACCACAAAAACATAATGTATAATAACACAGTAAAGTAAAAAACTTTACTGCGGTAAAACAGCTCAAAAAGGTGGACTGCGACTAAAATGGAAAAAAATGTAGAAATTGCCTTTTTGATGGACACCTATGGCGGGCTGTTAAAAGGAAAAAACAAAACCGCTGTAGAGCTGTATTATTTTGACGATTTGTCGCTGAGCGAAATTGCCGACCAGCTCGGCATTACCAAACAGGGCGTGCGGGATTTAATCGTCAGAACCGAAAAGTTCCTTAAAACAGCCGAAGAATCGTTAAAAATCGTGCGAAAAAATGATGAATACTCCGCAAGCTTAGCAGAAATACGCAGTTTGGCGGTGCAAACAAAAACCGCAGGCACTTTTTACGATGTGCAAAATTTTTCCGAAAAAATTATTAGCATATGCGATGAGTTTGAACAAAACTGATTTTTAAAATAACTGATTAGTAAAGGTGGCGACCTAAAAATGGCTTTTGAAGGGCTATCCTCCAAAATAAATAATGTTTTTAAAAAACTTAAAAATAAAGGGCGTCTTGCCGAATCTGATGTTAAAGAAGCAATGCGGGAAGTCCGCTTGGCATTGCTGGAAGCCGACGTAAACTATAAAGTAGCAAAAGATTTTACCAACACGATTACCGAACGTGCCATCGGTGCAGATGTTATGGAAAGCCTGACACCGGCACAAATGGTAATTAAAATTGTTAACGAAGAGCTTACAAACCTTATGGGCGGCGAAAATGCCCGCCTTAGCTTTGCCTCAAAACCGCCTACGGTTATTATGCTGTGCGGTTTGCAGGGTTCGGGTAAAACCACCCATGCGGGCAAGCTGGCACTTATGTTAAAAAACCAAAATCACCGTCCGTTGCTTGTTGGGTGCGACGTTTATCGCCCCGCTGCTATCGACCAATTAAAAGTCGTGGGCGGCAAGGTTAATGTCCCCGTTTTTGAGTTGGGCAAAATTTCTCCCATTAAAATCGCAAAAGAAGCGGTTAAACACGCCAAAGATTACGGCAATGATATTGTAATACTCGACACCGCAGGGCGGCTGCACATAGACGAAGAGCTTATGGATGAGCTTAAAGAAATTAACAAAGCCGTTGAACCCAAAGAAATCCTTTTGGTTATCGACTCGATGACAGGCCAAGATGCCGTAAACGTAGCAAAATCTTTTAACGAAACTTTAGAAATTTCCGGCGTAATCCTTACCAAACTGGACGGCGACACACGAGGCGGTGCGGCACTTTCGGTGCGTGCGGTTACGGGCAAGCCAATAAAATTCGTCGGCACGGGCGAAAAAGCCGAAAACTTAGAGGCTTTTCATCCATCCCGTATGGCTGGGCGTATTTTGGGTATGGGCGACGTCCTCACCCTTATTGAAGACGCCGAATCAAAGCTCGACCAAAAAAAAGCAGAACAGCTTGCACAAAAAATGTTGAGCAACAAGCTGGACTTTAACGATATGTATTCTCAATTTGAGCAGCTTAAAAAAATGGGTCCGCTAAAGGGCATACTTTCTAAGCTGCCGGGTATGGACAAAAAGCTGGGAGATGTTGAAATTAACGACCGTGCTGTAGATTGGACAATGGCACTTATTTCTTCAATGACCCCTGCAGAGCGTGCAAAGCCGGATTTAATAAATCCCTCCCGCAAACGGCGTATTGCCGCAGGCTCGGGGCGTAGTGTAGAGGAAGTAAACCGACTGTTAAAACAGCTTGAGCAAACCCAAAAAATGATGAAGCAATTTACCGGCAAAGGCAAAAAGAAGAAGTTTGGCGGTTTTCCCGGTGGGATGCCCTTCTAGAAGCAAGAGATCAGAGGCAAGAAGCAAGAAGCGACTATCGTCGCAAATCGTTATTAACTGCTTTTTTGCAGTAAATATATTTTTTAAGTAACCTAAAAATTAAAAACAAAACTGTTTACTTAAACCAAAACTAAAACAAGGTGGTGAAACTAATGGCAGTAAAAATCAGACTTAGAAGAATGGGTGCGAAAAAAACTCCTTATTACCGTATTGTTGTAGCCGATTCGAGATACCCCCGTGACGGCAGATTTATTGAGGAGATTGGTACCTACAACCCTCTTACAGACCCGTCGGAGGTTAAGGTAGATGCTGAAGCTGTTGCAAAATGGATTAAAAACGGTGCACAGCCTACCGATAAAGTAAAAGCTCTTCTTAAAAAAGAAGGCATACTTTAATCTTTATCACGGCTGCGAATAAGCACAGCCAAAAATGCCAAACTATAATTAAGTTAAGCCTAAGGTTAAAACTTAATTTTCGGCACAGTCCTTCCGGGACTTAATTACTACTAACTACGGAGGAAACTAAAATGCAAGAATTATTATTGGCAATTGCAAAGGGTCTGGTAGAAAACCCCGATGCAGTAACAGTTACGGCAGATGAGGAAAATGAAGAAGGTATTGTTACCTATCACATCCACGTTGCCGAAGATGATATGGGTCGTGTTATCGGCAAACAGGGGCGTATTGCTAAAGCTATTCGCACCGTTGCCCGCAGTGCGGCTATTCGCAAAAACGAAAAGGTAGCAGTAGAAATCGACTGATTTTTACGCAAAATTGAACATTAATTTACAAATATGCCCTCGGCAGAGCTTAAAAGAAAGCTTGCCGGGGGTGTTTTTGTTTCTTATTCAAGATAAAAACAAAAGTTTTTGTTAAAATTTTAAATTAGCGACATTATTTGACGAGTTTCTTAAAATAATAAGTTTATAATTGCTTTGGAAATATCTTCTAATATGTACGGATAGCGAAAAGGAGGGTTGTTTTTCAAAACTATCGTACTAAGAAGATAAATTTAGAAAAATTAAAAACTTAAATTTTAAGAAAGAAGGAATTTTAAATGAAAAAGACCTTAGCTGTTTTACTTGCTGTACTTATGCTCTTTTCTCTCTCTGTTATCAGTGCCTCCGCCGTAAGCCAATCCAGTGCTTTGGCTTGGGCAGAATCAAAAATCGGTACTTACTATGACTATGACGGCGTTTACGGTTCTCAATGTGTTGATTTGGTGCTTGGCTATTACGATTACTTTGGTCAAGGTCCGGTTTCGGGCAATGCCGATGACTTTTCGTGGAACGCAGTTCCCGCCGGTTTTACCCGTTATTCTTTTGCAAATATCCCCGGCGGCATCCAGCCCGGAGACATTTTTGTAAACACCAGCGGTACTTACGGGCATGTGGGTATTATTTATTCGGTAAGCGGCACCAACTCGTTTGTTAGCATAGATGCTAACTGGCCCGATTACAGCGGACAGGCTGCAAACGACACCGGCGAAGACAACCGAGCAATAAAATATGTTACCCACAACAACTATTCTCTTTGGGGTGTAATTCGTCCGACCTTCACTTCTTCACCCGCAAGCGGTTCAAATGAATCTTGGAGAACAACCGACGCTGTTAATATGCGTAGCGGCCCCGGCACAAGCTACGGCACATATACCACAGTTCCGGCACAAACAACAGTAACTGTTACCGACAAAATCGTTTCGGGCAGCTATACTTGGGGTCGTGTGTCCTACGGCGGCTATATCGGTTACATTGCTCTTGACTTTGCAACCAAGCTAAGCGGCACTTTCTCTCAGAGCTGGACAACAACCGATGCTGTTAATATGCGTAGCGGCCCCGGCACGGGCTATGGCGTAATTATCACCGTGCCTGCCTATGCAAATATTACAGTAACTATGAAGTATATTTCCGGCGGCTACACTTGGGGCTATGTTTCCTATAACGGCTACTCGGGTTATTTAGCTTTAGATTATGCCACGCAAAACTAAATAAAATTCGCCTGTAAAAAGCAAAATTTAGTGTTTTACCGTTTAAAAAATAAATAACCATCCCCCGACAAGCTTTCTTTTTAAGCTTTGTCGGGGGAGTTTTTGTTTCTATAAATCTTGCCTTGCAAACCACCCCGTCTCAACACTCATTTCATAAGTGTTGAGCCACCCCTCCCCAGAGGGGAATTTTAGCACAACAACGAGACTTTTTCGAGTGTACCCTAAAGTCTCCCTCTTAGAGGGGGATGTCGGCGAAGCCGACAGGGGGAGAAAAGAGAAAATCTTACCTCTTGCAGCTAAAACTTCTTCGGCTTTGGCCAATCGTGGTTTTCTGCCGAGAAAAATTTGTGGGTATCTATGCTGCCGGAACGGAATTTTAAGAACCATACCGAGCAAATTGCATAAAACAAAGTTGCTGCCAAAATATCAATCCAATAACCCAAATACATACCAAACATTGTTGCCGCCACAATTGCAATTATAACCGCAGCCAAAAGCTTATAAGCCGGCACGGTATACCCTCTCTTTATAGTGCCTAAGGGGTACATTTTTCTAAACCGCAATATCATAATTGCCGAATATAAATAAACATACAGTGCCGAAATGATAGAAAACGTAATAACGTGGTCGAGCATACCCGTAAAGGCAAACACTGCTGCAATGGGTACTAAAAACAGCGTTGCACGATAAGGTGTTTTGTGTTTGGGGTGCAAAGCAGAGAAAAACTCAGGCATCAGCGTATCACGAGACATCGAAAACAAAGCACGGCTGGAGTCTATGATACAGCCGTTGCTGCTTGCAAGGCAAGAAAACACAGTGCCGATAAGCAGTAATGCTATCAGCACGGGCACGCCTGTTTGTTTAGCGGCATCAAATAACGGATACACCGAGCTGCCCAAAACGTCGGGCGGTATTAAGCTGGAACAAACAAACCATGTAAGAGTTGCCCCCACCAAAAGAGAAATCATTGCTATAAGGCTGCCAAGCGGCAAGGCACGGTGGGTCGAGCGGCATTCCTCTGCCGACATTGCAGTACCCTCTATGCCCAAATAAAACCACATGCCGAATTGCAACGCAGCAATAATGCCCAAAAAGCCGTGAGATAACCCGTTAGAAAGTGTCGCCAGCTGTGCTGCGGCATCGGCAGAGCCGAAAAACACAGTATAAACCACCAGCACAACAATGCTTATAAACGCAATTGCTGTAATTATTAGGTTAATTGTAAGAGTAGATAAA
>JAISII010000032.1 GCA_031262125.1 Oscillospiraceae bacterium
CAAACAGTGCCGTTTATGTCGCTGGGGGCTTTGGGTGTAATTTCGGTTTTTGCCAATTTGTGCCCAACCCAAATGCACGATATTTGCAAGCTGTGCCTTGACAATAACTTTGCAGAAGCCGCAAAGCTTAACTTTAAATATGTTGAGCTGATGGATATGCTGTTTTCGGACGTTAACCCAATACCCGTAAAAACAGCAGCTGTGCTGATGGGCTTTGACGTAGGCGAATGCCGCTTGCCTTTGGTGCCTATGAGTGCATCGGGCTATCACGATTTAAAAGATTGTATGGAAAAGTACGGCTTAATCGGGGCAAAATCTTAATTTTTATAAGCGAAAAATTTTGCAGATAATTTTATTACGCACTTGTTTTTAAAAAGCAAAAAAGCAGGTGCGTAATTGTTAGTTTTTAAATAAATACCGAAAGGCTTGAAGTTAAAAATGGTAAAAATAGTTTTAAGCGGTTGCAATGGCAAAATGGGACAATCTATTGCAAAAATTGTGCAAAGCCGCTCCGATTGTGAAATCTCGGCAGGGGTTGATATTAACCCCGTGCAAAAAAACGACTTTGAAGTGTATGCTCAATTTGGCAAAATTGCACCGCAAAACTGCGATGTTATAATCGACTTCAGCAACCCTGCTGCTTTAGATGATATTTTAGACTATGCCCTGAAAAATAACACACCCTGTGTGCTGTGTTCCACGGGCTATTACCCCGAGCAGCTGCAAAAAATCAAAGATGCAGCGGCGGCTATCCCGGTGTTTCAATCGGGCAATATGTCGCTGGGCATAAATTTGCTTATAGAGCTTGCAAAAAAAGCCGCACTTGCGTTGCACGACACTTTTGATATTGAAATAATTGAAAAGCACCACAACCAAAAAATCGATGCCCCAAGCGGCACCGCTGTTATGCTTGGGGACGAAATTTCCTCGGTTTTGCCGCAAGAGCCGCAGTATGTTTACGACCGCCACAGCTACCGCAAATCACGCTCAAAATCCGAAATCGGGTTCCACTCGGTGCGGGGCGGCACAATTGTGGGCGAACACGACGTAATTTTTGCCGGCAATGATGAAATTGTAACACTGTCGCATTCGGCGGGCAGCAAAGAGGTTTTTGCCGTTGGAGCGGTAAACGCCGCTGTATTTTTAAAGGACAAGCCTGCGGGTTTATATGACATGAAGGAATTGTTAAAAGAAAAGTTGGATATTTAATTTTTTTAAAAATTTAAAAATTTTTAAGTTAGTTTATATGATATGAAGGAATTATTAAAAGAAAAATTGGATATTTAGTTTTTTTAGAATAGCAAAGATAAAAACCCGGGAGAAATCTCGGGTTGTTTTTTTGCTTTTTTAAGTTAATATAAGCTTCACCTATATTATAATTTTAACATAAAATAAGAATAGCGTTGCAAGAACCGGCAAAAGAACAACGGTGGTGAAAACTTTGAATGATTATTTAATTATGCTCGAAAATATTACGGCGGCAATAAAAGCACAAAAAATTCTTTTAGACCATAACATTAAAACTCAGGTAGAAAAAACGCCGAAGAATATAAGTTCACGTTCATGCGGGTACTCGATAATTGTGCTGCAGCCGTCGCAATATTCGCAGGCTGTTAATACTTTGCTAAGCTATGGTGTAAGAGTTATTGGTGCAACAAAAAGTTATTAACATTTTTGCAGGTTGTTAAGAATAAAATTAATAGTACAGTTTAAAATTACGAAAAAATTCTAAAAAAGAGGTAAAAAATGATTTATCTTGACAATGCTGCAACAACATTGCAAAAACCAAAGGCGGTTATAAAAGCCGCACATAAATACAATAAAAGTTTAAGTGCAAACCCCGGCCGCAGCGGGCATAAAGCGGCGTTTAAGGCGGCACAGGTTGTGTTTGAGTGCCGTGAAAGCTTGCGTCAGCTTTTTAACGCCAAAGATAGCGAGAATATTATTTTTACAAAAAACTGCACCGAGGGCTTAAACATTGTAATACAGGGGATACTTAAAGAAAACGAACATTGTGTAATCAGTTGCTTTGAGCATAATTCGGTGCTGCGTCCTGTTAAAGCGTTGGAAAAATGCGGTGTTACCTTTACAATTGCCGATTTTTACGAAAAAGACGAGCAAGCAACAAAGCGTGAGTTTGAAAATGCAATTACCCCAACAACCAAGCTTTTTATTTGCACCCATGCCTCAAATGTTTTTGGTGTGCTAAACCCGATTAAACAACTGGGCAAGCTGTGCAAAGAAAAGGGGATTTTATTTTGTGTAGATGCCGCCCAAACTGCCGGAGTTGTGCCGATTGACGTGCAAGGCGATAATATTGATTTTTTGTGTATGCCCGGGCATAAGGGCTTGTATGGTCCTATGGGTACGGGCGTGCTTATTCTTAATTCGGAGGTTTTGCCGCAGCCTCTTATGCAGGGCGGCACGGGCAGCTTGTCGCTTATGCAAGAGCAGCCGCAAATTTTGCCCGATTGCTATGAAAGCGGCACGCTCAACGTGCCGGGCATTGCGGGCTTGCAAAAAGGGGTTGAGTTCGTGCAAAAAACAGGGGTGCAAAACATTTTGCAGCACGAAATTAAGCTGTTGCAAATTGCATACGATAATCTTTCGCACTTGCACGAAATTAAGCTGCACACCCACCGCCCGCACATTGATAGTTGCTCGCCGGTTTTGTCGTTTTCGTCCACCTTAACCGACAGCGAAGATTTTGCCTCCTATTTGGAGGGTGAGCATAACATTGCAGTACGGGCGGGTTTGCATTGCAGCCCTTTGGCACACAAAAAAATGGGCACGCTAAAGCAAGGCACAGTACGAATTTCTCCGTCGTTTTTTACAACACAAGAGCATATTTTTAAGTTTATTAAAGCAGTAGAGGCTTTTGAACACAGTCAATAGTATTTTTTATTAAAAACTACAAGGTTTTATTGCTTTTTGTGTTGCAAAATAAAAATATTATGGTACAATAATATTAATGGTTACAATTGTTTGAGGTTGTAAAAGATTTTTTAAAATAAGAGAAGTGAAATATGGAAGCAGTAAAAGCATTTTTTGAAGAGCTTTTTAATAATTTTTTGGTTCTGTTCCGCACATTTACCATTGCAGATGCCATTGATATTATTGCCATAACTCTGATTGTGTATGGGTTGCTGAGGTTTATTCGCAACACCCGTGCCGAGCAGCTTTTAAAGGGCATAGCAGTGCTGCTGATTGCCTTTGTTTTGGCCTTGGTTTTGCACCTTACAATGTTAACTTCGCTAATTCGTGCTTTGTTTGAGTTTAGTGTTATTTTGCTGGTTATAGTTTTTCAGCCCGAAATCCGCAAAGCTTTGGAAGAACTGGGCAAGCAGCGGATTGTAAAATCAATCGGCAGTTCCCGCTCGGAGCATTATCTTGAAGAGCTTGAACGTGCAATTGTTAATGTTACCGATGCAGTGGTTATTTTCAGCCGCTCGCATACGGGTGCGTTAATTGTGTTCGAGCAAGCTATAAAAATCCCCGATATTATAAGCACAGGCACAATGCTCGATGCCACCACTACTGTGCCGCTTTTGGGAAATATTTTCTTTAACAAGGCCCCCTTGCACGATGGTGCGGTTGTTGTGAGGGAAGGACGTATTTTAAGTGCAGGCTGCATTTTGCCGCTTTCTAATCAAGATATGAACCTGCAATACGGCACACGCCACCGTGCGGCATTGGGCATAAGCGAAGAATCCGACGCTGTTGCGGTTGTTGTTAGCGAAGAAACAGGCAACATTTCAATTTGTTATAAGGGCAAGCTTAAAGTTTTTGCCGACCGTGATTCTCTGCTTAAACGGCTGCGGTTTTTGCTGTTGCCCCAAACCGAAAAAAACGAGTTCTTATCCGGCCTCTTTTCTCGAAAAAAAGATAAGAAGGAGGGCGAAATAAGTGAGTAAGTTTGATAATTCTTCTAAAAAACCGGCAAAAAGCAAGACAAGCTCTGCAAATCAATCACACAAAAGCTTGCTTTCAAGGCTGTTTAGCAACAACAAATTCTTAATTTTGCTTTCGTTTATCATTGCTTTTTCATCGTGGATGGTTGTCAGCATAAACAGCGATGAAGAAGTTTCGCTTAACATTACGGGCGTGCCTGTTACGGTTAACCTTTCTGATGTTGCAACGGCAGAGGGGCTAAAAGTTTTTTCGGGTGCCGATACCACTGTTACGGTGGTTGTGCAGGGCAACAGTCTTACGGTACGCAATTTGCAAAGCAGTGATTTTCAAGTTGTTGCACAAAACACAAGCGATATTATAACGCCGGGCACATATCCTGTTGACCTTGTGGCAAAAAAATCAGGCTTTAAAACCGACTACAGCATAGTTTCGGTTTTGCCTGCAACTGTCAATTTATTTGTAGACCGTCCTACTTCCAAGGATTTTGACATTGTAAACAATCTCTCTTACGAAGTTACTCCCAACTATTATTCCAGTGCCAATTTTAACCCGCTGATTTCAATTTCGGGACCCGAGAGTTTGGTTAAAAAAGTAGATAGGGTTGAAATTAACGGCGAAATTAAAGGCGTACTCCAGCAAACTACCGATATTGAACAGCCTATAATTTTATACGATGTAAACAATAATGTAATTGACGAACCATTACTGTCGTATATTCAGCAAATACCCGTTAAAATTGCAGTTATGCCGCAAAAAAAGGTTCCGCTAACCGTCAGCTTTGCAAACACACCGGCGGGGCTATCGGGCAAAATCAAATATTCAATTACACCAAACACTATTCAAATAGCCGCCGAACAATCGGCTTTGGATGCAATAAAAGATGTTACTTTAGACCCCATAGACTTTAGACAGCTTGCAGCAGGGCAGCAGAAAATTGTAAAAACAATAACCCTGCCTGCCGATTGCAAAAACATTAACAACACCACCGAAGCAGAAGTCGTGGTAGACTTTAGCGGTTATGCAACCCATGAGCTTTCGGCAACCACTTTTAAAAGCGAAAATATCCCTTCGGGTTTTAACATTATGGTAATAACGCAGAATATTACCGTGCAAGTGGTCGGGCCAAAAGACGAGGTTGCAAAGCTGACCGCCGCCGATATTACAGGTGTGCTTGACTTCTCGCAAAAGCAGGATAATAGTTTTGCAGACGGAGCCTCTATGGAGATGCCCGTTGTGTTTGAGGTTAACACAAAATACAAAAATTGTTGGGTTAAGGGCGAATACACCGCCAATGTTGAGGTTAGTGCAGATTAAAAGTTAAAACACAAACAAATTTATATAACACAAAACCCCCGGTTTAAATTAAGCCGGGGGTTAAATATGCAATAAGTTATAATTAACTAAGTTAATTAGGCTTTTTGCCAATTTCGGTGCCTGTATTGAGCATTGCAAGGAATTTTTGTATTGAAGTGGCATCACCGATTTCTACAGTACCCGAACGGTCAGCATCGGCTGCTGCAAATGCAGTAGGATTCAAAGCTTCTAATTGTGCCAAATGTTTTTGAATAATCGTTGCATCTTCAATTGTAACACTCCCGTCTAAATTAGCATCGCCTATAATATAGTTTTCGGACGGTATTGTTGCATTGGGTGTTGTTTCAACAGGATTTGTAACAACCGGTGTAGTGCTAACAGGTGTGGTGGGGTTGGGAACAGTTGGTTTTACTGTTTGACCGCTTAAAAGCTTGCCTATGCGTGCAAATGGCACGGTGATATGGTCGGCATCTTCTTTCTCGTGCGAGCTGCTTGAATCCTTGGAATATGGTTGGTCAGCGTTGTCCTGCATACTCATATCATAGGGCAGGCAATTCATACCCGATGTTCCATAGGTGGCAATCTTCATTACTCCTATTCCGTTTGATTCCAGCTCGGTTTTAGAAGTGCCAATCAATTCCAGCGGGATGCTCATCTCGTAGAACATATCCAAAGATTTATCGTGTTTGGTTGCATAAAAATCTGTCCACGCTGCGTCGGGGAGCAAAACATCTCCCGGCACACGGTTGTTATATGTGCCGTAGCCTTGGTCTATGCCCCAAAGCGAGGTGCTGATAGTTTCGTTACCCCATTTTAAGCCAATTTGAGTATTTGCCCTTATTCCCGCATTTTCGCCGCTGTCGCTAAAGTTAAAGTGCCCTTCGTCGTCTGAGTGATATACAAACGGACCGTTAGTATTATTTGTTGAGAAAGCAACCCAAGTGTCCATATAAGTGTCAAAGGTTATGCCGCTGTTCCAAAGGGTATTGCCGTTGCCGTCTGTGCCGTCGCCTGTTTTGCTCGGGTCAACGCTCAATGCTAAAAATATCGGAATATTAGAAATCCACTGGTTGCCTTGGCTTATTGGGAACGGGTCGCCCGGTGCTACAATATCCTGCACGTTTGCCATTTCCCACATCAAATAAAGGTTGGTGTTGTCCCATGCGGCATAAAGTGCATAATCATCAACGGGGTTTTCGTGCATCGAGTGCTGACAGTACACACGAGGGTCGTCGTTTGCCGTGCCTTGTGCAATAAGCATAGAGGAGTCCCAGTCGGCAATAGAACCATCCATTTTAATTGCAGCCGCTTTGCCAACCTGCCCGTTGGGGTTTGTTGCGTAATAGCCGCCAAGTGCTTCGGTTGTGTGCCCGTCGCTTCCGTCGGAAATTGCAGCCTCTTTTTTAGTATAAACAGCCGTAGACTCTACAGAGCCGTTGGCGTTGGTCGCTTTTACCCAAACGGTAATTTCAGTTCCAACAGGCGCCTCTGCCCCTATAGCAAAAGTATTTGCACCATTGTTAAGAGAGAACACAGCAGGCAGCACTGCACCATAAGTTACATGGCATGTTGCACTGGCGGCGTTTGCTATGTTTACGGTTACGTTTAAGCTTTCGGTTTTAAAGTTTGAGCCTGATGTTGGTGTAATAGCAATCGAGGGTTCGGAAAGCTCGGTGTTATAATCCTCCGGGTTTGCTGCCGATGCAATGTTGTTGCCGGCTCTAAAAATTTTGTTGTTGCCGGGGTATGGGATGTCGCCTGTTTGTGCACCGTTAAGGTTGAAAATAAGGTTCTCATACGCATTGTTAAGTGTGTATGAATAAATACCGCTTTCTACCAAAGTCATCGGTGCACCCGGCCAAGCAGCGTTTTGGTTACCGTCGCCGCCTTTGCCCAACCACATATAGATGTTTGGAGTGCCACTGCCGGTGTATTCTAAATATACAATGTCGCCTGCTTTGCCGGCTGCAGCCTGTGCGGTAAAAATGCCGCCCGCAGCCAAAGCAGTTGCTAAAATAACTGCCGCCATAAAAAAGCTTAAAATTCTTTTGTTTGTTTTCATTGTGCAAACCTCCATGTTTTATTACTTGGTATAATTGTAAGAAGAGATTATGAACTTTTCAATGTTTTTGCAAGATTTTTTACAGTAAATTTAAGGTTTGTTAATAAGTTTTGATTTAAAAAGCACAAATCTTTAATTTTAAGTTTTTTTGTAAAAATCGTTATTAATATGTCTAAGCGTAGAGTTGTTTCGAATATTACTGATATAAAAATTGAAGCCGGTGCAAGCGTAAAAAAACTGGTTACCACTAACGCCGGTGATAATTCTAATATTAACAATAGCTTCTAAACAAGCATTTTACCCTCAAAAACAACATTTTGCCCGTTTTTTTAAAAAAACTATTGCTTTTTTAATTTGTATGTGTTAAAATACTAAAGGTTTTTCACTTGCAAACCTCTTGCAGCGTGCCAAATCACAATTTTGGAGCGGGCAGTCCTCTGCTTTTTTTTGAGCAAGAATGTCTGAAAATAACGGAGGATTTATATTATTATGGACGCATTAAAACTTATAGCAGCCGATTCTCAAAAAGAGGCTCTTCCCGTGTTTAACATTGGCGACACCGTAAAGGTTTCGGTTAACATTCGTGAAGGCGAACGTGAGAGAATTCAGATGTTTGAAGGCACAGTAATTGCCATGAAGGGCAGCGGGGTTTCTCGCACATTTACCGTAAGGCGTGTTTCTTACGGCGTTGGAGTAGAAAGAGTTTTCCC
>JAISII010000090.1 GCA_031262125.1 Oscillospiraceae bacterium
TGATAGCTGTTTAATTCCCGCCTTTTATATGTGCCGGTGTGATGGAATTGGCAGACGTAGTGGACTCAAAATCCACCGGTGGCGACACCGTGCCGGTTCGAGTCCGGCCACCGGCACCAAATATGCGGCTTACGCCGCAGTGAAAAATGAATACTGAACAGTGAATAGTGAACAATATTTAAATTTGCACAGATTTTATGCCGCATATTTGTATTGTTCATTGTTCATTAGCACAAAGTGCGATTTCACTGTTCATTATCCCCCAACAATTACCAAAGTCCTTGTGTCTGCAAGGGCTTTTAAAACTTTATTTGGTATTTATACTTGCGTTTGCTGTGCTTTTAACTTTAAAGTAGGAGACTGACATGACCAACCAAGAAAACAACGCTTCACGATTTGATGGTTTTGCGGATTTATATGATTCTGCACGTCCTATCGCACCATCTATGGCGGCGAAAATCATCATCCGCCACTTGAGTCGCAAACCAAAGTGGGTAGTTGATTTGGGTTGCGGGACAGGGCTTTCAACTGCTATATGGAGTGATTTCGCCGAGAAAATCATCGGAATAGAGCCAAACGACGGAATGCGAAAAATTGCAGGGGAACGCTATCCCGATATAGAATTTCGCAGTGCGTATTCGCACGAAACCGGGTTGCCTAACGAGAGCGTGGACATAATTACCTGTTCGCAGTCTTTTCATTGGATGGAGCCGTCTTCTACTCTGGCGGAGGTCAATCGGTTGCTGCGTCCGGGCGGCGTATTTGCTGTTTATGATTGCGACTGGCCACCCTGCTCTTTCGGGAAAGCGGACAAGGCTTACGAAAAACTGTTTGCCAAGGTTCACACGCTCGACAGCGGTCGCTCGGCTTATCCCAAGGAACGCCATTTGCAAAACATAAAAGACAGCGGATATTTTGATTATGTGCGTGAGTTGGTGTTCCACAATGAAGAACCGTGTACAGCCACACGATATATTGCCCTTGCCGAAAGTCAAGGTGGCCTGCAAGCGGTACGCAAGAGTAGCCCGAAAGAGATTGAATATGAATGGGAACAGTTTATTGCTGCGGCAAACGAAGCCTTTGGCGACAATGAGCAGACCGTATACTTCTGTTATCGTATGCGATT
This sequence comes from Oscillospiraceae bacterium, assembly GCA_031262125.1. GTDB lineage: Bacteria > Bacillota > Clostridia > Oscillospirales > Acutalibacteraceae > JAISII01. The sequence goes on from JAISII010000090.1 coordinate 1,127, forward strand.
GGGCGTGAAGTAAGATTAGGACGCAAGAGAGGCTGACTTTATGGCGAAAAAAGTTTTAATTTTGGGCGGAAGTTACTTTATTGGGCGTGCGATTGTGCAAATAATATTTTAAATAAAATAGATTTTTTTATATTTCTACCTGCTAATTGGTTTTTTTAAGGAAGACTTGCTGATGAGAAAAAGAATTAAATGGCGTCTTACTCCTACCCAGACATTGGTTTTGGGCTTTTTAACATTAATAATAATCGGCACAATTTTGCTGCACCTGCCGTTTTCAAGCAACTCGGGGTATAGCATTAGTTTTGTTGATGCTATTTTCACTGCTACCTCGGCGGCGTGTGTTACAGGGCAAACCGTGGTAACTACCGCCGTGCAGTGGAGCATTTTCGGCAAGGGTGTTATTCTTGTTTTAATACAGGTGGGCGGGCTTGGCATAATAACCTTGGCGACGGCGTTTTCTATTTTGCTGCGTCGCAAGTTGGATATTAAAAGCAGGCTTACCATTCAGGCATCGTTTGGGCAAGAGAACACCGGCGGCATGGTTAGGCTTGTTATCGGTGTTTTAAAAACTGCCCTTATTGTAGAGGGCATTGGTGCAATATTTTTAACAATTGCGTTTTGGTTTTCGCCCGAAAATTCCGTGAGCTTTGGCACTGCGGCGGCTTGGGGGCTGTTCCACTCGGTTTCGGCTTTTTGCAATGCGGGGTTTGATATTATAGGCACCAACAGCCTTATGCCGTATGTTTCGGACCCCATAATAAATATTACAATTATGCTGCTGGTTATTTGCGGGGGCATCGGCTTCCCGCTCTGGCTGGAGTTTGCAAAGCTGGCTAAAGCGGCAATCTCTAAAAAAGCGTCGCTTAAAACTGCAATAACGCAAATAAGCGTACATGCAAAAATAATAATTACCTATACGGTGGCTTTGCTGGTTGTGGGTGCAGTTTTCTTCTTGCTTTTTGAGTGGGATAACCCCAAAACCATGGGCAACCTCAGCTGGTTTGATAAAATTATGGCTTCGTTTTTTCAGTCAACAACAATGCGTACAGCCGGGTTTACCACCCTTAACCAAGGCGAGCTTTTAGAGCCGTCGCAGTTTTTGTCCTGCGTGCTGATGTTCATCGGCGGGGCTTCGGCAGGTACGGCGGGGGGCATAAAAATTACCACCTTTGCGGTTATACTTTTGGCGGTTGGTTCTGTTTTGCAGGGCAAACCGAACATTCAGGCGTTCCACCGTGTTTTGGGGGTTAATGTTCTGCAAAAAGCCCTTGCGGTTACAATGCTTGTTATGTCGGTGTGGCTTGGGGGTACAATTTTCTTGTGTTTTTCGGAGGAAAGCAACGCTTTTCACCCATCATTTTTGGATTTATTGTTTGAAAGTGCCTCTGCCACTAACACGGTTGGTGTAAGCACGGGGCTAACGCCGTTTTTGTCAATTGCCGGGCGTTGGGTTTGCATAGTAACGATGTTTTTGGGGCGGCTGGGCCCGATGACTGTTTCGGCTGCACTTGCTTCTCGGGTGCTGCGAAAATCGGGTTCTAATGCACAGGTTAAGCTGCCGACGGCAAATGTGTTGATAGGGTAAAAAATATATTTTTTATATATATTTTTGATTTTTTAATAAAAAAATAATTTTTTTATTAAGTTAAGCTACTGACGGCAAATTTTTTGATAGGGTGATTTGCAAACCACCCCGTCTTCGCTAAAGCGAATCCACCCCTCCCCGGAGGGGAATATATCCACTTTTAATAGACCAAGAGCAAACCGCAAGGTTTTTTCTCCCCCTGTCGGCTTCGCCGACATCCCCCTCTAAGAGGGAGACTTTTTAGCTTTCTTTTTTAGTGTACCCCAAAGCCTCCCTCTTAGAGGGAGGTGGCAAGGCGTAGCCTTGACGGAAGGAGAAAAAGAAAAATCTTGCTTCTGCAGGGACAGAGGTTTCAATAAAACAACAAAAAAAGGAAGAAAATAATGAAAAATTTAGCTAATCAGCAAATTGCAGTTTTGGGGCTGGGACACTTTGGCATGAGCATTGCAAAAGTCCTCAGCGAACACGGTGTAAACCTTGTGGTGTGCGACAAAGACCCGCACCTTGTGCAAGAGGCATCGTCTTTTGTGCTGCACACATTGCAAATGGATATTACGGATGAGGTCGCACTGGAGCAGCTTGGCTTGGGCAATTTTGACACGGTGATTGTATCGACCGGGCGGGATTTTGAGGCAAGCGTTATTGCGATGACCTTTGCCAAAGAAAAAGGCGTGCCGCATATAATTGTAAAAGCGATGACGCTCCGGCAAAAGAAGATTCTTGAAAGCCTTGGTGCCGATAGGGTGGTTCTGCCCGAGTCGGAAATGGGCAAGCGTGTTGCAATGAGCCTTATTCAGCCGGACATTACCGATTTATTCCACGCCAACAAAAACCTGCGGATTTATGAAATGCAGCCTGTTGAATATTGGATTGGCAAAAGCATTATGACTTCAAAAATCCGCAACGATTATAACGTAACCATTTTAGGCATACGCCGTGGCAAAAAGTTTATTGTTCCCGTTTCTCCCGACGAGGTTATTATGGAAGAGGATTCACTTTTGGTTTTGGATATGTCGGGCAAATAATAGGAAGGTAATTTTGAAAAATTCGGAGGATTTGAGCAAAATGATAGTTTTAGGGTGCGACCACGGCGGGTTGAAAATTAAAAACGCTATTATCGATTATTTGAAAAACAGCAAAATTGAATATAAAGACTTTGGCTGCTATAGTGCCGATAGTGTGGACTACCCGCATTATGCTTTTGCGGTTGCAAATGCGGTTGCAAAACAAGAGGCACAGTTCGGCATATTGTGCTGCTCGACCGGGTTGGGTATGGCAATTGCCGCCAACAAGGTTGACGGCGTGCGTGCGGTTACTCTGGCGGACGAGTTCAGTGCACAAAAAACCCGTGAGCATAACAACGCTAACGTGCTTTGCTTGGGCGGCAAAATTGTTGATGATGCAAAAGCAGTTAAGCTGGCATCTATTTTCCTTAACACTCAGTTTGAGGGCGGTCGGCACGAACGCCGGGTTGATATGATAAGCCAAATTGAAGAGGGGAAAGCTGTGTGAAAAGGCACACCCGATTTAATGAAAGCCGGGTAACATCATTCCCGTTTTAAAATAAAATATTACATAAAAAAAGGCAGGCTGCAAAAAAACAGCTCTGCCTTTTGTTGTTTTATAAATAGGTTAGTTCAATCCGTTTTCTCGGCGTTTTTTAAGCTCTCGTTCTGCCTGCGGAACTCGCAGATATATCGGCACAAGCTGCTGAGGTGCAACAACATCGCCGGCTTTTATTTTTTTAATTGCCGCATAAGCAACGCCTTTTGCACATTGCAGCCGCATATTTTCGGGGGCAAGCTGCAGGTTGGGCAACTCGGTTTTTAACACATCAAGGCACAGTTCTGCACCGTCGCCGATAAGTGTTGCTTTGGCACAGTTTTGCAAATCCTCTGTTAAAGCGGCTATTGCAACAGCACGGTCGGGCACTATTTTTATTGCATCAGACCCAACTTGCAAATCGAAGATTGCGTTATAAACTTGGGCACAGCGGGCGTCCATAACGGCACAAAGGTGGGTGTTTGCAAATTCTTCAATTTGCGGGTTTGCAGCCGCATATGCTGCCATTGCATCAAGGGTAGAAACCGAAACGCAGGGTTTGCCCAATGCTGTCGCCATTCCTTTTACGGCGGCAACTCCAATCCGCACCCCGGTAAAAGAGCCGGGACCTGCCGCAACGGCAAAAAAGTCAATTTGTTCAAGGGCAATTTCGGCTTGTGCAAGCATAGAGTTTAAAAGCGGCAAAAGTGTTTGGCTGTGGGTTAGCCCGTTGTTTAAAAACGAGCTTGCTTCCATATTGCCGTCGCACGAAACCACCGCAACCGAAACCGACTTTGCCGTGCAATCGATAGCAAGAATTTTGCGGTTATCGGGAACTTCTGTCATAGCTCAATATCCTCCGATAATTCAAAAATTCGCTCATCCGGCGTGCTGCTGTGTTTAATTTCAATCCTCAGGCAATTGTCGGGCAAAACATTTTCAATATTTTCGCTCCACTCAATCACCGTAACACCAGTGCCGAGGTATTCAAAAAACCCGGTAGAATACAAATCGTCAATCGTTTCAATACGGTACATATCAAAGTGGAAAAGTTTGCACCGCCCGGAATATTCGTGAACAATTGCAAAGGTGGGGCTGCTTACGCAATCGCCGCAGCCAAGTGCGTGTGCTATGCCACGGGTTAGGGCGGTTTTGCCCGCACCAAGCCCGCCAAAAAGGGCTATTGTTTCGCTCCCGTGCAGGTTTTTTGCCAAACGGCTGCCGAAGTTTTCTGTTTCGGTTTCGTTATGAGAAATATAGCGGGTCATTTAAAAAAGTCCTTTAATTTTGCCGTCGGAGTCGATGTCGATAAGCTCTGCCGCCGGTTTTTTGGGCAAGCCGGGCATTGTCATAATATTGCCGGTGTAAAC
>JAISII010000117.1 GCA_031262125.1 Oscillospiraceae bacterium
TTATAAATCTTCTTTTCTTTTGCTATAACAATCGGGGCAAGGCGTTCAACACGGGTATAAAGCTCAAATTCTTTATTAAGCCCTTTTTCTTCGGCAAGCTGTTTTACAAAGCCCTTTAAAGCAAGTGCCCTTGGGTCGGATATTGAATAAACCGCATGCCCCATACCGTAAATTAAGCCCGATTTATCATATGCCTCTTTATGCAGCAGCTTTGCAAGGTATTCCGAAATCGCATCCTCACTGCTCCAGTCTTTAACCTCTCGCTTTAGCTCGGCGAACATTTCGGTTACCTTCATATTTGCTCCGCCGTGGCGTGGGCCTTTAAGCGATGCCAAAGCTGCGGCAATTGCCGAGTATGTATCGGTACCCGAGGAGGTTACAACGTGGGTGGTAAATGTGGAGTTGTTGCCGCCGCCGTGTTCGGCATGCAAAATCAAAGCTAAATCTAAAACCTTTGCCTCAAGCTCGCTGAATTTAGAATCGGGGCGAAGCATTGCCAAAATGCTTTCAGCGGTCGAGAACTCGGGGTCGGGTGTGTGTATGTACAAACTTTTTTTGCGGCGATAATGCGAATATGCCTGATAGCCGTAAACCGACAGCAGCGGAAAAACCGCAATAAGCTGCAAGCACTGACGCAACACCTTTGGCAGCTCAAGGCTGTTTGGGTCGGGGTCGTAGCTGAACAGCGTTAAAACCGAGCGTGCAAGACTATTCATCAAATCGTCGCTGGGTGCTCTCATAATAACATCACGCACAAATTGCGGCGGCAAAGCACGGTAATCACTCAGCAGTTTTTTAAAATCTTCAAGCTCTGCACTGTTTGGCAGTGTGCCGAACAAAAGCAAATATACGGTTTCTTCAAAACCAAAGCGGTCGTCGGCAGCAAAGCCGCCAATCAGGTCGTTAACATCGTACCCTCGGTAAAACAGCCGCCCGTCGGTGGGCACCTCTTCGCCGTCAACCGTTTTGGTTTGCCGAATTTCGGATATATCGGTCAGCCCTGTCAGCACACCTTTGCCGTTAAGGTCTCGCAGTCCTCGTTTAACGTCATATTTAGTATACAGTTGCGGGTCTATATTAGAAACTTTAATGACTTTTTCGGTCAAACTTTCTATATTCTCGTTAATAGCAAAATATTCTTTTTTCGTCATTTGCAGCACTCTCCTTTACGTTTTATAAGTGGTTTTTTATCTTTAATTAGACTTGTTGGGCTAAAAAACAATCCACGCAAATCTGTTATAAATACAGCATTGTTAAAAGCATACAATATTCGCATAATAAACTTATGTTTTAATTATACGCTAAATTTGTTATAAATGCAAGGCTTTTTTGGGCAGCAGGCTTGCAACGGCAAAAATTTTGTGCAAGCATTGCTGCAACACAACAAAATATTATTAGAATTTTTTGTTGTTAATTTTATGTTTAATATGGTATAATAAGTTGTGCTATTAAAATAATACAAATAAAACGAGGTGGCATATGCGGGTTATTTTTGCAATAATGGTTTGTAAAGCCTTAAAGGCAGTCGGCAAGCTTTTAAAACGAGGCAGCAGCTTGCCCGGGCAGATTGCACTAAAGCTGTACCCCAATATACTCAAAAAAATAAAAATGCCGCAATATGTGGTTGCAATTACGGGCAGCAACGGCAAAACCACAACGGTAGAGATGACGGCACATGCACTGCAAGCCGCCGGCAAAAATTTGATATACAACAAAGAGGGCAGCAACCAAATAGAAGGCGTTGCCACGCTGATATTATCTAACTGCACGTTTTTTGGCAGGGTTAAAGCAGACATTTTGCTGTTAGAATCGGACGAGCGTTATGCAAAGCACACCTTTAAATATTTTACGCCAACGCACTATTGCATAACCAACCTGTGCCGAGACCAGCTAACCCGCAACGGGCACCCCGAATGGGTTTTTGACGATATTAAGCGGAGCATACGCCCCGGCACAACGCTTGTGCTGAACGCCGACGACCCGCTTGTTTCGCTTTTTGCACATAACGAAGATGCTCCCAAAAACGAAGAACAACCTCAAAAAACCGGCAAAAATGTTTGGTTTGGCATTAACCGCACTAACACTTCGCAAGAAGAAGTAACCGCCATGTATAACGATTTTTATTTTTGCCCCAAATGCAATGCAAAAATGGATTTTGATTATGTGCATTACAGCACTATGGGGGCGTTTAGCTGCCCCAAGTGCGGCTATAAAAAGCACGCAACCGACTACACCGTAACGCAAGTGGACGAGCCTGCCGACGAAATTACAATTGACGGGCAGTTTAAAATAAAGCTTGCACAAAAGGGTATGCACAACATCTATAATTTGCTGGCGGCGTTTGCTTTGTGCGGGCAGCTGGGGCTAAACCCGCAAACCACCGCCGATGCCCTAAGCGGCTATACCCTTACAAACGGGCGAACACTCAGGTTTGCATTAGGCGGACGCAAAGGCGTTTTGCTTACCTCTAAGCACGAAAATTCAGTTTCTTACGACCAATCGCTAAAAATTGCGGCAAACAGCGGTGAGCAGTGTGATGTTCTGATTATTGTTGATGCAATCTCTCGCAAATATTTCACGGGCGAGACCTCGTGGCTGTGGGACATTAACTTTAACCTGCTAAACAACCCGAATATAGGAGAAATTTACCTTTGCGGAACTTATTGCTCCGATTTGGCGTTGCGGTTTGAATATACGGACATTGCACAGAGCAAAATCCACGCATACTCAAACATTGCCGAGGGCGTGGGCAAGCTGAAAAGCAGCAGTAAAAAACTGTTTGTAATCACCTGCTTTTCTGACAAAGACAAATTTTTGGTGCTCACAGATTAAAATAATCTTTTTTTAAAAAACAAAATTTACTTTTGGAGTTTTGCAATGATAAAAATACTTCATTTATACAACAACCTGCTTAACCTCTATGGCGAATATGCAAACATGGTGCTGTTAAAAAAGCATTTAGCCGACCAAAACATTAAAGTTGAGGTTATTACGGCAGATTCTGCAGCCGATGTTCGGCTGGAGGATTTTCAGTTTATATATATTGGTGCGGGCACCGAACGCAAACAAAAGCTTGCCCTTGCCGATTTGCAAACCCGGCGGGATGATATTGTGCATTGCATAGAAAGCGGCACAAATATGCTCTTAACGGGGAACTCGTTTGAAATGCTCGGGCGTGTGATTGTTGACGCCGACGGTGTTGAACACAGCGGGCTTTGCTGCTTTGATTTTAGTGTAACCGAACAAAGCCAAAAACGCCTGACGGGCGATGTTACGGCTGATTGTGCGATGATACCCGCAACGCTTGTTGGGTTTGTTAATAAGTGCAGCACAATTATTTTCGGGCAAGATTCGGCTGAACCCGATGCTAAACCGCAAGCCGCCGCCATACCGGCAAGTGCAATAAAAAGCTTTTGCACAGTAAAACGGGGCTTGGGCAACGACAATGTTGCTCCCGACGAAGGCATAAGATATAAAAACCTGTGCGGCACACATTTAACAGGCCCGCTGCTTGTAAAAAACCCGTTGCTGCTTGATTGGCTTGTAAAAAAACTTGCCGAAAGCTCCGACACAAAAGGTTTTGTGTTTACCCCGCACGATTACCCCAACGAGAACGATGCCTATGCGGTAACCTTGCAGAAGTTGGGATGAGTGGGTGGTGTCTGTCGGCGAAGCCGACAGACACCACTAAAAGCAAGAAGAAAGAGAACAAAACAATGCTGCAAGACAACAAAAAAATTTATGAGGTTACGGGCGAAGTTACCGAGGTAATTTACCGCAACGACGAAAACGGCTATACGGTTATTACCATTGGCGGGCAAGAAGAAGAGCTCACCGCCGTAGGCATTATGCCGCAAATAAACGTGGGCGAGGAGATTAAGCTCTTCGGCACTTTTACAAACCACCACAGCTATGGGCGGCAGTTTAGTGTAAAAACCTGCGAACGCAGCCTGCCATCAACTGTGGCGGGCATTTTGCGTTACCTGTCAACCGGGGCTATTAAAGGGGTTGGGCCTTCAACTGCGGCAAGACTGGTTAAAGAGTTTGGCGATAAAACACTGGAAACTATAGAGAACAATCCGCAATCGGTTGCAAAGCTAAAGGGTATTTCGCTTGAAAAAGCGGAGGATATGGCAAACCAGCTAAAGCAGCTTATTGGCATAAAAGAGCTTATTTTGTCATTGGGCAAATACGGAATTTCGCCCAATGCGGTAGTTAGCGTTTGGAAGCAGCTGGGCAACAGTGCCTTAAAGCTGATTGAAGAAAACCCATACATACTTTGCGGCGACGACTTGCCCGTAACATTTGAAACTGCAGATTCTATTGCCCTGCAGCAAAACCGAGGCAAAACCGACTATTTGCGGGTGCGTGCAGGCATTGTGCATGTGCTGCTGCACAACCGCCTTAACGGGCACACCTGCCTGCCCAAAGCAAAGCTTGCACAAACAGCCGCACAATTTTTAGAAGCTCCGCCTGAAGTTGTTGATGCCGCACTGGAAAATTTGGTTATCGACAATACCCTTGCCCAAGACTGTGCAAACGGGCAGGAACTTATTTTTATGCCCAAAATGTACACGGGCGAGCAATATATAGCCGCACGAATTAAAATGTTTTTGCGGTTCCCCGCACCTAAAATTACCGACAGCGAGCTAAAAATCGCACAGATAGAACAAGCCGAAAATATTACATATGCCGACCACCAAAAGGACGCCATACGCAAAGCCCTCGATTCGGGGCTGCTGGTGCTTACGGGCGGCCCCGGCACAGGCAAAACCACAACCCTTAACGCAATTATTAAAATTTTAAAAGACTCGGGGCAAAAAGTGTTTTTAGCCGCCCCCACCGGGCGTGCAGCCCAGCGTATGCAAGAGCTGACAGGCTGCGAAGCAAAAACGGTTCATCGTCTGTTAGAGGCAGGGTTTGACAAAAACGAAAAAACCGTGTTTAAAAAGAACGAAAACAACCTGCTTAACTGCGATGCGTTGATTTTGGACGAGCTTTCGATGATTGATGTGTTTTTGTTTGAAAGCGTTACCCGTGCGTTGCCGATGGGTTGCCGCCTTATTTTGGTTGGCGACAGCAACCAGCTGCCCTCGGTTGGGGCGGGCAATGTGTTGGCGTGCCTTATAAATTCGGGCATTGTGCCTACGGTTGAGCTTAAAGATATTTTTCGCCAGTCTATGCAAAGCCTGATTGTTACCAACGCACATAAAATTGTGCAGGGGGTTATGCCCGATTTATCACAAACCGACCGTGATTTTTTCTTTATGCCACGCAAAACTCCTGCGGATATTACAAAAACAATCACCGAGCTTTGCACCCAAAGGCTGCCCAAAACCTACGGGTTTTCGCCAATGACGGATATTCAGGTGCTAACCCCGGGACGTAAGGGTATTTTGGGCTCTGCCGATTTAAACAAACACCTGCAAGCTGCAATTAACCCAAAGCAAGACGGCAAAGCCGAGGCGACCCCGAGCTTTAATACCTATCGCATAGGCGACAAGGTTATGCAAACCAAAAATAATTATAATATCCCGTGGAAGCGGCAATCCGGCGAAATGGGCGACGGCATTTTTAACGGCGACATCGGCATTTTAAAAGAGATTAACAAAGGTGCAAAAACCCTTGTGGTTGCGTTTGACGACAAACTTGCCGAATATGATTACGATGCGGCACAAGAGCTTGATTTGGCATACGCAACAACCATACACAAAAGCCAAGGCAACGAGTTTAATGCCGTTATTATTCCTATGTTTAGGGGTGCCCCGCAACTTATGTACCGCAATTTGCTTTACACCGGCGTAACCCGTGCAAAAAAACTGCTAATTTTGGTTGGTATGCCTGCCGTTGCCGAAGCTATGGTAAAAAACAACCGCCGCACTTTAAGGTACAGCGGGTTAGAAGAATTTTTGGTTAGAGATTGATTTTTTTATAAAAAAAGAAAGGCGACAAAATGTTTAAAACAATGCAAGAACTTAAAGAAAATTGCCTGCAATGCACAAAGTGCGAGCTTTGCAAAACCCGCACGAATGTTGTTTTTGGAGTAGGCATTGAGAATGCCGATGTTATGTTTATCGGCGAAGGCCCAGGCGAGCAAGAGGATTTGCGTGCCGAGCCGTTTGTTGGGCGAGCGGGGCAATTGCTGGACAAAATGCTTTTTGCGGTAGATTTAGAACGTGGCAAGAACATTTACATAGCCAATATGGTAAAATGCCGCCCGCCAAAAAACCGAGACCCGTTGCCGCAAGAGCAGGATATGTGTATAGAATGGCTTAAAAATCAAGTGGCGATAATCCGCCCAAAGGTTATAGTTTGCCTTGGGCGAATTGCTTCGGCACGGCTTATTAAGCAAGATATTAAAATAACAAAAGAGCACGGCACTTTTTTTGAGAAAAACGGGTTTTTGCTAATGCCAATGCTGCACCCGGCGGCTATTTTACGAGACCCTCGTAAAAAGCCGGAAGCGTTGGAAGACTTTTTTAAGTTGAGAGAGAAGTTGAAAGAATTATAAAAAATAAATAGAAATTTTTTTATAGGCATTATTAAGGGATGCCAGAAAAAAACCTGAGGCAATGAATGATTTTTTTAAGTTAAGAGAGAAGTTAGCTCAGATGTCTTCGGGTTGAATTTCGGTGAACTCATCGGGATTAAATGAAGCAAAATTTTGTATATCAATTTCATCATTGTTATCGCTAATATTGTCGGGAGCTGTTTCGGGAATATCCTCGGGCATAATTTCGGGATAATCCGGCGGGGTTACGTCGTTTTCGTCGGCAAAATAAATATCGTACCAAACCAAAAAAACATACACTGTCCAAATGCGGCGGCTGTTGTCTTCTTTGCCCTCAAAATGCTCGTCCAGCAGGTTAAGCAAAAAGTCTTTATTAAAAAACTGGTAGCAGGTTGGGCTTTGAAAACGCTCTTTAACTACGTTATAGTATTTTTCGTCACGCAGCCAAACACGGGTTGGCACGGGGAAGCCCAATTTTTCTTTTTGAGCGGTCTCGGGCGGCAAATGACGCATTGCGGCTTTACGCATGGCATATTTTGTGTTGTGCTTGTTTACCCGCAAATGTGTGGGCAACTGAGAAGCCACACGAAAAACTTCTTTATCTAAAAACGGCACACGCAGCTCCAGCGAGTTTGCCATACTCATACGGTCAGCTTTTAAAAGAATATCGCCGACCATCCACAGGTTAATGTCTAAATATTGCATTTTTGTAACATCGTCGTACCTGCGGGCACGGCGATAATATTTTTTTGTATAGTCCTGCGGACGTCTTACGATTGTTGGTTTTAGCAAAAGGTCGTATTTTTCGTCCTCATCAAACATAAAGGCATTGCCGATAAACCTCTCCTCCAGCGGGTGAGCGGCACGGATAAGGTAATCACGACCTTTAATATCGGGCAGTTTTTTGCACAGGTTTGCAATTGCCTTACGCAAAAAATAGGGTACGATTTTTTGATAAACCTTAAACACCCTTGGGTCGTTATAGCAGGTGTAGCCGCCAAAAAGTTCGTCTGCACCCTCGCCCGAGAGCACAACCTTAACATATTGGCTTGCCAAAAGCGAAACAAAATAAAGGGCAATGCACGAAGGGTCGGCAAGGGGCTGGTCCATTTGGTACTGAATACGAGGTACAGCACCCCAAAACTCCTCGCTTTTTATTAACTTTGTGTGGTGTTCTACGCCTATTTTTTCGCTTAGGCGTTCTGCCCAGCTTATTTCGTTGTATTTTAGGCCAAAGTCAAAACCCACCGTAAAGGTTTTTTGGTCGGCAAAATAGGTAGAAACATAGCTGGAGTCAACCCCGCTGGACAAAAAGCACCCAACCTCAACGTCGGCAATTTTATGAGCTTCGACCGATTCTTCAAAAACCTTTTCTATCATATCGGTGGCTTGCTCTTCGGTTATTTGGCTGTTGGGGCGGAACTTTGGTTCCCAGTAACGCTGGGTGGTAATTTCGCCGTTTTCAAAAAGCAAATAGTGTGCGGGCAAAAGCTGATATACGCCCTCAAAAAAAGTATCGGGCGGCACGGCATATTGGAAAGAAAGATAAGTGTCCAGAGCTTTATAATTGAATTGTTTTTTAAATTGCGGGTGCTTTAAAATGCTTTTAATTTCCGAGCCGTAAACAAAAGCATCGCCCACCATACAATAGTGCAGCGGCTTTATCCCAAAAAAATCCCTTGCCATAAAAAGCGACTTTTTGGTTTTGTTATAAATAGCAAAGCCGAACATACCACGCAGCTTTTGCAACATACCAACGCCCCACTGCTCATAGCCGTGCAGCAACACTTCGCTGTCGGTATGGGTTTTAAAAAAATGCCCTTGCTGCTGCAACTCTTCCCGCAGGGCTTTGTAATTATAAATCTCGCCGTTAAAGGTCAGCACCAGCGTGCCGTCTTCGTTATAAAGCGGCTGAGAACCTTGCTCTAAGTCGATAATACTCAACCGCCTAAAGCCCATTGCAATATTTTCGTCAACATAAAAACCCTCCGAATCGGGACCACGATGGGTTATTACGTTAGCCATTGTTTTTATTACTTGCTCTTTTTGTATTAATTCGCCGGTAAAACCGCAAATGCCGCACATATTTTATGTTCTCCTTGTATTTTAAATTTTGTATCAACCACCCCGTCTGCTCTGTTCAATCTAAAAATATATTTATTTTTTTAGATTTTTAATAAAAAATAAATTTTATTTTTTATAAAGGGAGCAGCCACCCCTCCACGGAGGGGAATATTTCTGCATTGCCGAGACATTGGGCTGGTTAGAGGGTTTGCTTATGGATAACCTAACATTGTGGTTTGCTATTAGTCTATTGTTTGTGCTAATATTCCCCTCCGGGGAGGGGTGGATTCGCTTTAGCGAAGACGGGGTGGTTTGTGTGCAAAATTTTTTTAAAAAATAAAATTTAAATAAAAATTTGATTATGCTTGCTCGGTGTGGTTTGCGACGCAAGTCGCTTCTTGCTTCTTGTCTCATGCATCTTGCTCCTTGAAGCGGAGGGGAATTTTTCTGCATTGCCGAGACCTTGGACTCTAAAATGTGGTTTAAAAAAATTACCCGTTATAACAGTATATTATCAAATTCTCAGGAAAAATTAAAAAAGAAGTACACGACTAAAATTTTAAAAAATCGGGAGAATCTAATATGTGGGGAATTTTAATTGCAGTTGTATCTGGGCTGCTGATGAGTGTGCAAGGCGTGTTTAACACTGGGGTTACAAAGCAAACCAGCATGTGGGCTTGCAATATGTTTGTGCAGCTTACGGCGTTTATTGTTTGCCTTGCAATGTGGGCAATAACCGACCGCAGCAACCTGCTCGACTTGTTTAAGATTGATAACAAATATATGCTCGTGGGCGGCATTATGGGTGCACTAATAACCTTTACGGTTATTAAGAGCATGGACAGCTTGGGGCCCGCCCACGCAGTTATGATTATTGTAATTGCACAGCTGCTTATTGCCTACCTTATTGAGCTTTTTGGAATGTTCGGCGTTGAAAAGGTAGATTTTGATTTAAAAAAATTTGTTGGCATTGCAATTGCAATAGGTGGCATTGTGCTGTTTAAGTGGGATGATACCTTTGGGAAATTTTTTGCGAATAATACGACGGTTTAAAAAATATCTGCATTCTGCATTTTTTCTCTCCCCCTGCTTCAAGGAGCAAGAAACAAGATACAAGAAGCAAGATATAGCGGCGTAGCCGCTACTTGCAAAATGTTTCATTTTGCAAAGAGGAGCAACCAACCGTAAAGCGTAGCTTTTTGTGCTTGCACAAAAACAAGCTCATAAGGGCGTGTTGCGACGAGGAGGTGGCAAGTCGTAGCCTTGACGGAAGGAGAAAAAAGAGAATTTCTGCATTCTGCATTTTGATTTATCATTTCTTAAAGTACGCATCCAGCATTGCTTTGGCAACAGTCATCGAATATCTGCCGTAAGCTCCGTGTTCCATCACCACAGCTACGGCTACCTCGGGTTTGTCGTAGGGGGCATAGCAAATAAATGTGGCATGGTCCGAGCCGGAATTTTCGGCTGTGCCGGTTTTTGCCGCCACGGGAACGTCATAACCGCC
>JAISII010000137.1 GCA_031262125.1 Oscillospiraceae bacterium
CGAGAGGCAGCGGCAAAGTTTATGGATTCTTTACGTTTGGCATCGATTGCCACCCATGTTGCCGATGCCAAAACCTGCGTGCTTAACCCCGCCGGCACAACCCACCGCCAGCTTAGCGATGAGCAGCTTTTGTCTACGGGTATTACGCCCGGTTTGGTTCGGCTGTCGGTCGGCATTGAAAATATTGAGGATATTATTGCCGATTTAAAACAGGCGTTGGAGGGGTAAGGTTTTTGAGTTTTTGTTTTGAAGTACTTTATAAATCGCTTTAGGTTTTTTTATTAACAAAATTTAGCAACAACCAAAAATCTAAAACCTGCAACTTTTTTAAAGCTTAAAAAGTATTACATAAAGAGAGGCGGGAAGTGCCGTTGCCCGACCGTGATTATATTCTTAAAACGTATTCGCCGACCATATACAGGCTGGCGTATGCCAAAACACATAACCACGCCGATGCTGAGGATATTCTTCAGGATGTGTTTTTGCGTTTTTTGCAATATGAGAGCAAGCAGGGCTTTTTTGAAAGCGAAGAGCATATTAAAGCGTGGCTCATTAAGGTAACGGTTAACAGGTGCAAAACGCTGCTTGGCTCCTCGTGGCATAAAAAAACCGCCCCGTTGGACGAAAACATAGCAACACAAATGCAGGATGTCGAAGATTTGAAGCCTGTGATAGCAAAGCTCCCCGAAAAATACCGTTTGGTTGTGCACCTTTTTTATTATGAGGATTTGCCGATTGCACAGATAGCTAAAGTGCTTGAATTGACAGAATCTGCGGTAAAATCACGACTTAAACGTGCAAGGGAAAAGCTTGAGCCAATGCTAAAGGAGGCTGATGAAAATGTTTGATAAATTAAAAAGCCTGCTTAAAAGCAAACAGAGAAAAAAAGCCGACGCTTTAACAAAACAGGCAAAATACGATGCTGTAAAAAATGCATATATAAACGAACTTGATAAAATTGAGCCTTCTGCCCAAATTATGGCAAAGCTGCAATTGCTTGCCCAAAATTTTGATGCACAAGCAAACAAACAAGAAACCCAACAAGAGCTTACCGTAATTAGCCCCGAACCGAACATACATAAACGCAGTGCAGTTGCGGCGTTCTTACGCAGCCCGGCTGGTGCTGCAGGCACGGCGGCAGCTGTTGTGTTAATAACTGCTGTAATTATTGCAACTAATATTCTCAGCATTCAACCGCCTGTTTTGTCGATAGGTGTAGACGATGAGCCGGAAAATCCTGACACTTCTTATAACGAAGTGGTAACAACAACCGCCTCGGCGTATATTAACACTACCTTGCCCGACGGGGCAACCGTACCTAATGCCACTGCAAACAGCGGCACAGCGGGCAATAATAGCAATAATGTCGGCGGTGCAAGTGTGCCTGACGGCAATGGTCAAAGCGGACAAAATGCTCCGCAGGCGCCGCTAACCATAAACCCAAACAACGGTGGAGAAAACAGTGGTTCCGTTGCAACAAACCCAATTATCAATACAAACCCGGTTGACCCTAAGCCGGAGCAACCAACGGTTAAACCACCCGATGTTACAGCTCCTGCACCAACATTGCCGCCGTCAATTAAGCCGACTTATCCCCCTGCAACAAGACCACCATCGACGAGGCCTCCGGAGACAAGACCTCCAACAACAACACGGCCGCCTGCAACGCAGCCTCCTGCTACAAGACCTCCAACAACAAGACCACCTGCAACGCAGCCTCCGGTGACAAGACCTCCAACAACAACACGACCGCCTGCAACGCAGCCACCTGCAACAAGACCTCCAACAACAACACGACCGCCTGCAACGCAGCCTCCGGAGACAAGACCTCCAACAACAACAAGACCACCGGTAACCACAGTTCCTGCTCAAACAACTACTCAGCCGCAGCCAACAACAGTACCGTATTGGATGTCGATTTCCCAAACGCATTAATGCCATAATCTTTGCCGACAGCAAGCAATAACTACCCCATTAAAAATTCTTCAATAACAGTATCCAAATGCAGGGGCGAAAGCCCTTCGGAGTTTAGCAACCGCACCGTTTTTTGCAGAGAGCAATAATCGGTGGTAATGTTAGAGATTTTTTTGACAATTTTGCCGTTGCTAACTGCAATTATGCCGAAAACAGCACCCTGCAAAAACGATGAATTTTCATCGTTGCAAGATGCGGAAAAAACACAAGAAGTTTTTGTTTTTAAATTGTTATTTGTGTTTGCCCCGTTGCAAACGCCGTTTGTGCCGCAAGCCGCTGTTTTGTTTAAGCACTGCGTCTTTGCAGTGCAAGCATTTTTGGCTGATGTGCGTGATTTTTCAATAACAATTAAGTAGAGAGACATTAATATCCTTTTTAAAAGTATTTGCTATTAGTTTTTCGCACAGCAAAACCGACTGATTACTTGTAAAAGAATTGCAAAAAAGCAGCCGGTCAATAATAGTGAGGATAATTCGGTTTAAATACCCCCCCCCCCGTTGGATTATACACCAATACCTACTGAAGTGTCAACAGTATTTTGAAAAAAATTTAGTTTATTTTATAAAAAATTAACAAATACCAAAATATTGAAATTACATAGAATGTATTATGAAATGACTTTAACTGCAAACAGATGATTTTGAAGAATTATTAAGGAGAAAGCCGATGAACCCTTTTATAGAAACCGCACCCTCGGGCAAGCAGTTTGTATCTAAAAAAGTTTCGCTTAACAGGGTTATGCTTGCAAAGCTGCCTTTGTATGGCATAGACGATGCGGCAGAGGGTAAAATCGCATTTGACATATTCTCCACTTGGGCGATTATTAACTTTATTAAGGCAAATGCTCCAAAATACGGCATTGACATTTCGGGCTATGCCGACACAAAGTTGCCGGTTTTTTTAAACGAAGGTTTGCAAAGCAGTAGCCTTAAAATTAAAAACTTTTGCCGCTATGTTGCAATACACTTTGGCAACAGGCTGGGGCTTATTTTGCTAACTTTAAAAACAGGGCTGCCCCAAAACCGTGCTGCACGGCAAGAGTGGAACGACGAACATTGGGAATATTTTAAAAACTTAAAAACATTTATTTTGTGCGGCGGTTTGGCAAGCGGACGGCTTGGGCTGGTGTTTAAAGAGCAAATAGCCTATGTGTTCGACTCGGCGAATGTTAAGCCATATGATATTGTGCTGTTTGAAAGCGGCTTTTTAACCGGGGTGTTGGGTGCAGCGGCTTTGGCAAAACAGCCCGGCAGCGTTAATTTGGTTTTTGACTTTGGGCAAACGAACATAAAACGAGCCCTTATAAAAAAAGATGCCAAAGACGGCTCGCTTATTGCAAAAGTATATGCCTACGACAGCATACCATCGATAAACATGTGGGAAGTTTATGACGATGCTGAAGTTAAGCACAAAGAGGCGGTGCAACTGCACGCTTTTTTAAAAAAGGCAATTTGCGATACATACCGTGAGGCGGAGCAAACTTACCCCGAACTTAGCAACGAAATTATTATAAGCATTGCAAACTATGTTGCCGACGGTGTAATAAGCCCGGCTTTAAGCGGGTATGAAAAGCTGCGGTTGCTGGGCGAAAATTATGCCGAGCTTTTAAGCGAAGAGTTGTCGGGCAATTTGCACAGAATTATTAAAGTTAAGCTTATACACGACGGCACGGCAACGGGGCTTTATTTTAAGGATTATAAAAATGCAATGTGTGTAACGCTGGGCACGGCGTTTGGCTCGGGGTTCCCCGAAATTAAAATTTAATTTTAAATTTGTTTACAATTTGTTTACAAACAGCCTTTTTATTGTGAAATTAACCAAAAATTATGTGTGCTTTTTGTGCAACATTAACCTATACTTATTTGCATTGTTGTGTTATACTTGTACTGTGGTAAATGGGCTTTTTAACTAATAAAAAGCTTAAAACATAAAAACAATCTTTTTTAGGAGGCATTAACGTGATTAAAAAACTAATAGGTTTGTTTATGGCGTTATTAATGGCGGCAACTATTTTATCAGTTCCGCTAAGCGTATCGGCTGTAACTATAACCAAGGCACCGGCAGGCGACCCGTATGTAGCGTGGGAAGGGTACAACGACAGCTCGAACTTTAGTAACAAATCCTACTTAGAAAATGAAAAGTACGACAACAAAAACCAAGATTTGGGTGCAGTTTACAAACCGACTTCCACAAAATGGAAGGTTTGGTCACCAAAAGCGAACTCTGTTAAGCTAAAGCTTTATAATACAGGTTCGGATGCAGAAATGAACGCAGGTGTTATCGGCACATATGATATGACATTTATTCCTGCCGAACACACATGGGCTATTGAACTGCAAGGCGACTGGAAAAACAAATATTACACATACCTTGTTGATGTTGGCTCGGGTGCCAACAGAGTAGTTAACGAAACACAGGACGTTTACTCGTGGGCAACAGGTGTTAACAGTGCCCGCACAATGGTTGTTGATTTGAATAGCACCGACCCTGTAGGTTGGGAGAATGACGAACACGTACTGTTTAACAGCCCCACCGACGCAGTAGTTTGGGAAGTGCATGTTCGTGATATTACAGTCGACAAATTCGATAAAACATCGGGCGTTACAGCTGCAAACCAAGGTAAATACCTCGGCTTTGCAGAGGGCGGCTCTATATTGGACGGCAAAGAAACAGGCGTTTCTACCGGTATAGATTATTTGGTAGAAAACGGCATTAACTGTGTTCAGTTGCAGCCTGTTTATGACTTTGGTTCGGTTGACGAAGTTAGGCAAACCAGCCGCAACTGGGGTTATGACCCAATGAACTATAACGTGCCCGAAGGTTCGTATGCAAGCGATGCTTATGACGGCAACGTGCGTATTACCGAGCTTAAAACTCTTATTCAAGCATTGCACGACAGAGGCATCTCGGTTATTATGGACGTTGTTTACAACCACACATACAAAACCTCCGACGGGTGCTTTGAGCGTACAGTACCGGGCTATTATTACCGTGAAGGCGAAATTTGGGATTGGGACTCCAATCAAAATAAAAATGTTCCCAAAGGCTACAAAGGTGCTGCCAATGGCTCTGCCTGCGGTAACGAAACAGCTTCCGATAAATTTATGTATCGCCAATTTATGTTAGATTCGGTTTATTATTGGGCAACCGAATACCATATGGACGGCTTCCGCTTTGACCTTATGGCGTTGCACGATGTAACTACGATGAACCTAATTCGCAGAAAATTGAACACAATCGTAGACAAAAATAATAAAAAAATCGGCAACAAAATTATTATGTACGGCGAGCCTTGGTCCTTAGGCACTGCTGCTCCCCAACCTGCCGACAAAGGCAACCTTAACCTGCTGGATGACGGCATTGGAATGTTTAACGACTCTTACCGTGACGCTATTAAAGGCGATAACGATTCTACGAGCACCAATTCAAAAAATTATAATGAAGAAACTAAAGGCAATGAAAGAGATAAAGGCTGGGTACAGGGCGACAACAGCGATTTAGCCAAAACCGCAAGAGGCTTGGGCGGCTTTACCGAGCAGACCGGCTTCCCGGATCCTCTTAACGGCAAATCATCAGCTCCGCTTGTAGCATATGCCGATTCTCACGACAATTTGGCCCTTTGGGATAAGCTTTATTGGAGCAATAACCCGGAAGATATAGTACCGGGCGAAGTGGACTTTTTAAGGACTTGGCAAGTGGACACAGCTCATGATAACCAGTTGCGTGAGCAATTAAGGCTGTCGATGTCAACAGTTCTTATGTCCCGAGGAATACCCTTCATGCTTGCCGGAACCGAAATGGCTCGCTCTAAACAAGGCGACCATAACAGCTATCAGTCGGATGATTATAAAAACGGAATTGCATGGTACCGTGCCGAAACGTATGCAAACGAAGTAGCCTATGCAAAGGGCTTAAGAGAAATTCGTGCGGCTTACAGCGAAATGTTTAACGACTATTACGAACCTCAATGGATACATTCAGGAGAATCCTGGGAAAAAGGCGGCTCTATAATTGGTATTGTTTTTACAGACAACACAAACCCCTCAAGAAAACTTGCTGTTGTAATGAACAACCAACATTTGGAAGAGGGTAAGACTGTAAGGGTAGACCACACTGCACTAAGCGGTGAATGGACTATTTTAGGCAACGGCTCGCAAGCGGGGCTGAAAAGCTTGGGCAAAACCACCGGTGGAGTAAGCATACCTTCTCGCAGTGCGATGATTTTGGTTAAAGGTTCTATTCCTACCATTAATAATGAGATAGCTTATGTTAATGTAGAACATTATGTTGGCGGCACACTTACCGACACTCAAAAAATCAAATACCATGTGGGCGACACTTACCATGTTTTAAAAAGCACCGAGATTTTAAAAGACAACATGTTTGTTTCGTCAGCAGGTGCAGAATTATCCGGCACTGTTACAGCAGGAACCACAACTGTAAAACTTAACTATGTTCCAAAAACAACAAAAACTTTAACCGTAAAATATATCGACAACAGAGGCAGAGAAGTACGCCCCGAATTTAACTATGACCTTAACGCAGGCGACGACTATTCGTTTATTCCGCAACCAATGAGTGGTTACCAGTACGATTTGAGCCAGTTCCCCAACAATATAAAAGGCAAGTTTAGCGGGCAAGACACAACAATTCAGTTTAATTATAAGCCTTTTGATAACACTTCGGTTAAAATCAACTACAAAGCCCCAGCTGGGTGGGATTTGAAAGATTTATGCTGCTATGCTTATGAAGCCCCGGATATAGGCGAACCTTGGGGTGAATGGAAACTCTTTGAAGGCAAAATGACATACAACCAAGCAACAGGCTATTGGACTATTACTATGCCTGCAGCATCCGGCAGAGTTATGTTTAACGAAGGAACCGCAGGCGTGGACCAAGAGCCGCTGTTTGGTGTGGACGGTTATTACGCCTCGGGTGAAGAAGTATGGATTGAAAACGGTGTTTTAAGCTTTAAAAGCAAACAAATAATAAGCCATATTGACATTAACACAGGTGAACGTATTGTTGCCGACGAAATAATCGAACCGACTGAAAAGCTTCGTAGCAACCAAACTTACCAAACCACACCCCTTACAGGTCATGGCACGGTTATAGCACCTAATAATGCTTCGGGTTATTATACCGCCGGCGTAACCAACATTTTGTATTTGTATGATTCGTCGGATGAACAGATAGACACAACACCTCCGATTTCTTCATCAACAGTTCCTGTTAGCTCGTCAACTACCCCCGTTATTACAACAACTACCCCGGTTATTACAACAACCAACTCGGTTAACCCCGGCAGCTATGTTATAGGTGATGCTAATGGCGACAATAAAGTAACAGTAGACGATGCAACCGAAATTCAAAAACATTTGGCTAAAGTTAAATCAATTACAGGCACAGCTCTTTTGGCGGCAAATGCCGATGAAGAATCAGGTGTTACAGTAGCCGATGTTACGCTAATACAAAAATATCTTGCACATTTTGAGAAAACAGGTAATGTAGGCGAACCTGCAGGCGGCGGCGAAATCACCACCGATCCGACACGACCCACCGAACCTGACACGACACAGACCACTGAACCTGACACGACACAGACCACCGAACCTGACACGACACAGACCACCGAACCTAACCCGACACTGCCCACCGACCCCGATCCCGAGCCGGAACCGGAACCCGGTGAAAACTCGTTCTTTGTGTATGACGGTACATCAGGTGCACAGACCGAAACAGGCAAATGGCTATTTATAGACGGTGCCAAGCTGTGGATTTATAACAAAGACACCCACGAAAGCCTTGAAACTATAAAAGAGTATACTTCCGCTTGGCAAGCTGATTCTTCAACTTATGCATATCTGCCCGAATTGCCGAGCGGCTGGACAAATATTGCAATTTACCGCACACATTTTGAAATAGCTAACCTTGTACCCGTTGAAGACGGCGGCACAAATGTTGCGGCAACCGGAGAAATACCAGATTATTACAACCTGTGGGATAACATTACTTTGCAAAGCGGCGGCAACTGCTATGTTGTAACAGGCGACGGCACTGGCGAACAAAAAGTGTTCGACTATACCGACGGCACACTCAGCAACATTGGCGGAGGCGACCCCGGTACAGATGATGCAATTTACTTCCGCAAGGCGAAATCAATCGACGGCTCGAATGACGCTTGGAAAGATATTTATGTGTACCTCTTCAACGATTCGGGCAACTCGGGAGAATGGCCCGGTCAATTAATGGGTTGGACCGGAGAAGATGATAATTATCATTACTACAAATTGGATGTAGGATCTGGTTACCTTGGTCATTGGAATTATATAGTTTTCAATGATGGCATTGGACGTAAAACCAAAGACACTCCGATTAACGGTGGCAATTCTTGGGAGCTTTTTGGCAGTGAATTGGACTATGCTGACGAATGGAAGTGGAAGGATATAAGACCTGTTAACTAAAAATAGGTTGATTCTTCTGCAGTTGCTTCCATAATTAGTGCATCTAAAAACTAAACAGAAAAATGCCCCTCGCTTTTTTTGAAAGGCGGGGGGCAGATATTTTAGTTTGAAGTTAAAAAAAGGGCAAAAGCAAAGTTTTATGCTTTAGATATAGCACAAAATACGACTTTTTTAAAAAACTTGCGGCAACAAAGTAAAAAAAGCTTGATTTTTATAGAACATTGTGATAGAATATGTAATGTTCGCAAAACAAATATGCGCCCGTAGCTCAGTTGGATAGAGTGCCTGGCTACGAACCAGTAGGTCGGGGGTTCGAATCCCTCCGGGCGTGCCAAATATGCGGCTTTCGCCGCAGTGAAAATTGAACAATGAACAGTTAATAATGAACAATATAAGTTGCAGCTGCAAATTTTGTGCCGCATATTTGTATTGTTCATTGTTCATTAGCACAAAGTGCGGCTTCAATGTTCATTGTTCACTAAAAACAGCATCTTTTTTGTCAATATCTTAAAACCAACTGCAAAACCACTCAAACGCTTCTACAATTTTAAATTTATATTCATACTTGCCGTCGCTGTCCATAATCTCATACTGGCTGTCGGTTACACCATCGTGCAGTGCCTGTTTGTCGGTTGCAGCACCTATGCACAGCCCGGGGTACATAACGCACCACCAGTTTTGCCCCTGTGCCTTGCCCAGCGTTATCCGAAGGGCATCATAATTACCCGCCGGCATTGTAATATCATCATAATAACGTGTGGCGAAATACATATTAATAACTTCGGCTTTGGCGGTGTAGTCAAAGCCGCTTTTCTTTAGTTCGGCGTTGGCAATCGCTTCAATTTCGTCAAGGTTAAGCTCGGTGTTGGCAATAGCTGCGGTTTTGTTTGTGCTATCTCCGTAAATATTATCAGTAGCCGCCAAAATTGCGTCCCTAACTTTCAGTTTGACCGCTTGGTCGGTGTCCAAATCTGAATTTGCAAGTATGTGCAGCCTGAAAATCTCTTGGTTAATCTCTTTGCAGTCGGCTTCAAACGGCACCATTGCAAACAGCATAGAAAGCACAACCGCAACCGAAAGTGATTTTAGCAACAACCCGGGCTTAATAAAACGGGCTGCGTTCTCTTTAAAATTTTTAATATTGATTTTTAATTTTTCTGCAAACATAACAATACTCCTTGTGCTTGTTTTTATGTAACTTCGCACAAAGAGTATGGTGTTTATTTTTAAATTTTATACAACGGTTTTTTAGTTTTAAATTTTTGCGTTAATTGTTTGCAAAGCCGCAAACAAAAACATCGGCATATTTTTGCTTTAGCTGTTTGGCGGCGGTTTGTGCAATGCTCTCGTTTGTAAAAAGCCCAAAACCCGCCGAGCCGCTCCCGCTCATAGAAGCTGCAACGGCACCGTTTTGCAAAAGCTCTTTTTTTATATCTTTAATTTCCGGCAGCTGCAATGCTGTTTCAAAATCGTTGCTAACAATGTCGGTTATGCTTGCAAGCGTGTTGTTTTTTTGCAATGCATTTACAGCATTTGCGGTTGCAGTTGCAGCTTTTGGCGGCAAGGTGTCGGCTATTGCATAGGCATCCTTGGTTGATACCGAAATCTCGGGTTTTATAAGCACTACACTGTATTTTTCAAGGTCATTTGGTGTGGCAAGTTTTTCTAAATCGATGCCCGTGCCGGTGCAAAGGCAAAGCCCGCCCGCAAGGCAAAAGGGAACATCTGCACCAATTTTCGCCCCGATTTCGTACAGCATATCTTCCGGCAGTAACCCTTTTTTTGCGGTGCAGTCGGGTTTTTTATACTCACCAAACGTGCTGCAAAAAGCTTCGTTTAAAAGCCGCAGTGCCGCAGCGGCGTCGGTGCTGCCGCCGGCAAGCCCTGCCTGTGTGGGTATGCTTTTGTTTATGCAAAACCGCACACCGGGGTTTGCAATGCCCGCCTGCTCAAAAAAAGCCTGTGCCGCCTTGCACACAATATTATTTCCGTTCTGCGGCACGCCGGGGTAGTCGCACACAACCTCGGTTACACCCGGCTTTTGGGTAAATTCAAGCTGCACATCATCGCACAGCGTAACATTAATCATCAGTGTTTCTATATTATGGTATCCGTCGGGGCGTTTGCCCAAGATGTCGAGCGTAAGGTTGATTTTTGCAAAAGCTTTTTTTGTAACATTTGCCTTTGACGCAAAATCCTGCGACTCATTTTTTAAGCTCATTCAAAAATTCCTCAATCCTGTTCAGGGCATCTTTAATATGAGTAATCGAATACGAATACGAAATACGCACAAAGCCCTCGCCGCTTTTGCCAAAGGCATTGCCGGGCACAAC
>JAISII010000152.1 GCA_031262125.1 Oscillospiraceae bacterium
ACAAGCTGTATCAAGTCCATATCGGGCTGAGTTGATATGTATTCCGCCGCCGAATAAAGCCGAGAGTGATATGTCCACTGGTTTAGAACATTGGTTTTTTGCTTGGGCATCCTGCCCGACACTACATCCTCCGAAATTAACGCCACATTAAAGCTGTTAATCAGTTTGTCTATACCGTGGTTAATCTCGGGGTCGGCATGGTAGGGGCGACCGCTGAGAACAAAAATATGCTTGCCCTGCTGCCGTGCGGCGGCAATAATTTCGTCGCCCTTTTTGCGGATTTTCTCCATATACAAATCGTACTCGGCATAGGCATTTTTTGCCGCCGCCTTAACGTCTTTTTGCTTAATATTGGGGAAGTATTCTTTAAGCACAGCAAAAATTTTTGACGGAAAGTCTTTTTTGCGATGCACACCCAAATAATCGTTAATAAACGTAATTTTATCAACGTCTGCCATATTGTTTTTAATAACCTCGGGGTAATATGCAACAACGGGGCAATTGTAATGGTTATCGCCCAAGCCTTCGTCAATATTGTACGAAAGGCATGGGTAAAAAATGTTTTGCACCCCACTGTCTATAAGGTACTGAATATGCCCGTGCATTAGCTTTGCGGGGAAGCATACCGTATCGGACGGGATTGTCTGCTGCCCACGTGCGTACAGCTTTTTGCTGCTAAACGGTGATGTTACCACGTTAAAGCCTAAGCTTGAAAAAAACCTGTGCCAAAACGGCAGCATTTCATAAATATTCAAACCCATTGGCAAGCCTATGGTGGGTTTTGCTTCGTTATTATAATCATGCTTTTGCGGCGGTGCATATTCGCCCACGCCGTAACCTTTCAGCAAATCGAGTTTAAAACGATAAATGTCAAGCTCAGTTTGCGGGGTTTTGTTCGTTATGGGGCGTTCGCAGCGGTTGCCGCCAATAAATTTGCCGCCGCCCTTAAAGCTGTTAACCGTAAGGCGGCAATTGTTTGCACACAAGCCGCAGTTTGCCACGGTAATTTTATGTTCAAACTCGGTTAACCCTGCACTGCTTAAAATGGTGCTTTTAGCGTTTTTGGGGGCTTTTTGGCGTGCATAAAGTGCCGCACCATAGGCACCCATAAGCCCGGCAATGCGGGGGCGAACAACCTCGGTTTGCAGCTCTTGCTCAAAGGCACGCAGCACGGCATCGTTTAAAAATGTGCCGCCCTGCACAACAATTTTTTTGCCCAGCTCGTCGGGCGAACCTGCCCTGATAACCTTGTAAAGTGCATTTTTCACAACGCTAAGCGATAACCCTGCCGAAATATCCTCGATTGTTGCACCGTCTTTTTGTGCTTGCTTAACCGAAGAATTCATAAACACAGTGCAGCGTGAGCCCAAATCTACCGGGTGCTTTGCGAACAAACCCAAACGGGCAAAATCTTTAATACTATACGAAAGTGCGTTGGCAAAGGTTTGCAAAAAGCTGCCGCAGCCCGAAGAGCAAGCTTCGTTTAAAAAAATGTTTGATATTGCACCCTTGCGGATTTTAAAGCACTTAATATCCTGCCCGCCAATGTCTATGATAAATTCGACATCGGGCGAAAAGTTTTTTGCTGCCGTAAAATGGGCAATGGTTTCTACCAGCCCAAAATCGACCATAAAGGCGTTTTTAACAATTTCCTCACCATAGCCCGTAACAGCGGTCGACGCTATGTAAATATCGGGGTTGATTGCATAAACCTCTTCTAAAAAAGCTTTAATAAGCTCAACAGGGTTGCCTTTAGAAGGCATATATTTTTCGTGCAGCAGCTCGCCGTTTTGCCCTATAACAACAGCCTTAACGGTTGTGGAGCCTGCATCCATACCAATATATGTTTTGCCGCTGTAGCCACTTAGCTTGCCCAATGCAACATCAGCTTTTGCGTGTCTTTGCACAAACTCGTCATAATCGTTTTGGCTTGCAAAAAGGGGCTTGTGCGTTGCAAAGTTGCCAAAATGACCTTTGTACAGCATAACCTTTTGGATTGCTTTGTCTAAGTTAACTTTATTTTCAGCACACAACGCCGCACCCATTGCAACATAATAAAGCGAGTTTGGCGGGCAAATGCCCTGCACATCAAGAACCTTATCAAACCGCTTACGCAGTTGTTCCATAAAGGTGAGCGGACCGCCCAAATAAACCACCTTGCCTGCAATAGCCCGCCCTTGTGCAAGCCCTGCAACCGTTTGGTTTACTACCGCACAAAAAATGCTCTCGGCAATGTCGCTTTTGCGGGCACCTTGGTTAAGCAGCGGCTGAATATCGCTCTTGGCAAAAACACCGCAGCGTGATGCTATTGAATAAGTTTTTTCATAGCCCGCCGCAAGTGCATTCATTTCTTCTAAAGGGGTATCAAGCAAGGTTGCCATTTGGTCTATAAACGCACCCGTACCGCCGGCACAAGTGCCGTTCATACGCACCTCTACCCCGCCGGTAAGGTACAATATCTTTGCATCCTCGCCGCCAAGTTCAATAATAACATCGGTATCGGGTATAAATGCCCCCGCCGCAACACGGGTTGCATAAACTTCCTGCACAAAATCGATTTTGCACTTTTCGGCAATACCCATACCCGCACTGCCCGAAAACGCCATTGTAACATTTGCAGTGCCGGGCAAGGCTTTTTTTATTTTTAAAAGAATTTCGGTTATCTTTTGTGTTATTTGTGAATAGTGCCGCTCGTAACAAGAAAACACAATTTCGTTGCCCTCGTTTAAGGCAACGCATTTTATTGTAGTTGAGCCAACATCTACGCCTATTCTCATTTGTTTTGCCTTCTCCTGTTATTAGTTCACATAATAATATTATTCATAAAATTATATAATATTTCTCACCCTTTATATTTACTAATTAGAAAAATAATAAAAAATGCAAAAAGGGGCCTATTTTTTATTGATATTTTATAATCAGTATGCTATAATTTAATATGCTATAATGGGTAAAATTATTGAACTTGGCATTATTAAAAAATTTTACACAAAATAATATATAATTTATAAACCAAAACAACCGCTGTTTTTAGCGGAACGTGAGGGAAACTGCAATGAGAGAAACAGATATAACGCAATTTAAGTTAAAAATTAAAGACCCGCAAAATTCAAGAAAACAAAAAATATTAACCGCCCTAAAATATGCCGGCAAAGCCGCACTGACTTTAGGCTTAGTTTTTGCATGTTCGATGGTAGTTGTGGGGATTTCGCTAAGTTTTTATCTTTATGGGTTGTCGACCGAGCCGACGGGCGTTGATTTGCGTGCACGCTCACTAAAGCTCTCCAGCTATATTTATGTTCAAGACGAAGAAACAAAAGAGTTTAGCCGTTATCAAAAACTCTATGCCAGCGAGGACCGAGTTTGGGTTAAGTTTAACGATATTCCCGAGGCTATGCGTAATGCAGTAATTGCAATTGAAGACAAACGCTTTGAAGAGCACGACGGTGTTGATTGGTACCGTACAGGCGGTGCTG
This sequence comes from Oscillospiraceae bacterium, assembly GCA_031262125.1. Classification (GTDB taxonomy): domain Bacteria; phylum Bacillota; class Clostridia; order Oscillospirales; family Acutalibacteraceae; genus JAISII01. Next base: position 3,477 of record JAISII010000152.1, read on the forward strand.
TTTTAGAGCTTCTTACCGGGCGAGATAACTACGGCGGGTCTACCATTACACAGCAGCTTATAAAAAACCTTACATCCGACGACGACGTAAGCCTTAACCGCAAGCTACGTGAGATTTTCCGTGCACTTAATTTAGAAAAAGAGTACTCTAAGCAAGAAATTTTAGAGGGTTACCTTAATGTTGTAAACTTCGGCAGCAACACACAAGGCGTGCAAGCGGCTGCACAGCTTTATTTTAATAAAGACATTGCACAATGTTCAATTTGCGAATGTGCAGCAATTGCAGGTATTACACAAAACCCCTCTAAATGGAACCCATTAATTTACCCCGACAATAATAGAATCCGCCGAGAAAATGTTCTTAACGAAATGCACAGCCAAGGGCTTATTAATAAAGAAGAATTCGACGCAGCTATGGCAGAATCGGCAGAAATGACGTTTGATAATGGCAAAAAGGTACAAAACGCCGACGAAGAAGACGCCGACGAAGAAGCGGGTGAAGTTCAAAACTGGTACATCGATATGATGATTAATGAACTGATTGATGATTTGAAGGCGAATTATAACCTAACCGGAGAAGCGGCAGCAAGCAAGCTTTATAATGAAGGTTTATCGATTTATTGTGCTATGGATACAAACGCACAAGCGATAATTGAAGATGCTGCATACGGGATAAACACATCTTACGACCCGGGGCTGCTTACCGGGGCAACAATGCTCGACCCATACACCGGCAGGGTAATCTGCACGGCAAGTTCTTCAATCGACGGCGGCAAAAAAAGTGCTAACCTCAGTTTTAGCTGTGCCCTGCAATCTTATCAGCCGGGTTCATCCTTCAAGCCTGTAATATCCTACCCCTATGCAATTAATACGGGAATGATAACTTACTCTTCTGTAGTTAAAGACAGCCCAATGCCCACATATTATTTTGATACCGGCAACCCCGGTCCGCAAAACTGGCAGAAAAAGGACTATTGGCAGGGAGATATGCTCGTGCCAAACGCTATCGAACAATCGGTTAACACCATACCCGCCAAGCTTATTAGAGACATAGGTGCAAAAAAAGCCTACGACCAAGCAGTTGGGCTAATGGGCTTTACTCACCTTGTGCCGGAGGACGGACAGCAGCTGGGGGCACTTTCTATAGGTGCTATGAAACACGGCACAACCACCGTAGAAATGGCAGCTGCCTATGCCTATATGATTAACGGTGGGCGTTACTATAACCCCTATACCTATTACTATGTAACCGATTCTAAAGACGACGTTATTTTAGACAACCGCACCCCCATCTCTAAAGAAGCTTATTCGGAAGAAACAGGAACAATTATGAACCGTTTGCTCCATTATAATATTACAAACTGCGTCAGCACCGGTGCATGGAGATCCAGAGTTGACGGCTGGGATATTATAGGCAAAACGGGTTCTACCGATTATAACGAAAATGTTTGGTTTGCGGGAGCTTCGCCCTATGCCACAATGGCAGTTTGGACGGGCCTGGAAGAATATGAACCAATGGACGGCGGCAGCACCACCGAGGCTATTTTGCTGTTCCAAAGGGTTATGGAAAAATACCACGAAGGCAAACAACACCGCGAGTATGAATTATCGAGCAATGTGGAAGAGCTTGAGTACTGTACAGTTTCAGGGCTTTTGGCAAGCGACGGCTGCACAAGCACCGACGAAGGGTACTATAACCCAATTTATGTACCCGAATATTGCAGCGGGCACCATGGCTCCCGACAAGAAGAAACCACCGGCAGCGACGGCGATGAACCAAACGTTGACGAAACCGACCCCGACGAAACCGTTGCGGATGATACCTCTCCGGCAGAAGAAGATACCACGCCGATGCCTACGCCCAACCCCCCCGCAACAGAGTAACCATATATGATTTTTGCAATTTAAAAAAAGGGAAAGTTTAAACTTATGATTACCCACATTAAAAACTTTTATCGCAATTTCTCCTCAAAAAGCAAAGGG
>JAISII010000167.1 GCA_031262125.1 Oscillospiraceae bacterium
TATGCGAGTTTTAAAAAAAGGTATGTCCGGCACGGATGTTATGGAAATTCAGGCTACGCTTAACAAAATGGGCTATTACAACGGGCAAATGGACGGGATTTTCGGCTCTCAGATGGAAAGTGCGGTACGGCGGTTCCAAACAAATTTTGGGCTGTCGGCAGACGGAGTTATTGGTGCGAACACCTACTCGGCACTAAACCGCTACCTTTTGGGCAGCGACACCTATACAATAAAAGAGGGCGACAGTTTTTATAAAGTCGCACAAAAATACTATACAAACCTCGATTTGCTGCTTGCTGCAAACCCGGGGCTGGACCCGCAAAATTTGCAGGTAGGGCAAAAAATAACCGTCCCCTATGGTATGGATGTTGTTGACACGAATATCAGCTACACCTATGACATAATGGAACGGGATATTGAGGGGCTTAAAACACGCTACCCGTTTATAGAAACAGGCGTTGCAGGGCAAAGTGTTTTGGGTCGGAATTTATATTATTTGAGAATCGGCACGGGCAGCAACCCTGTATTTTTTAACGCTGCACACCATGGGCTTGAGTGGATTACTACGCCACTGCTGATGAAGTTTGCCGAGCAATTTGCACGGGCATATGTTTTGGGGCAGAACATCGGCGGATATAACGCTTTTAACATTTATAACAATTCTTCAATCTACATTATGCCAATGGTTAACCCCGACGGTGTAGATTTGGTGCTTAACGGGCTTAAAACCGACAACCCGTATTATTCTCGCCTTATCAGCTGGAACAAAGGCAGCACAAACTTTTCAAAAAATTGGCAAGCGAATATTCGTGGCGTAGACCTTAACCACAATTACGATGCACTTTGGCAGGAGTATAAAGAAATAGCCGATGCCGCAGGTATTACAAGCCCCGGACCAACACGGTACCCCGGCGAGCAGCCAATATCGGAGCCCGAAACGCAAGCCGTTGAGCGGTTTACCAAAAAGCACAATTTTAAGCTGGTTATTGCCTACCATACGCAAGGCGAAGTGATTTATTGGAACTTCCAAAACCGTGCCCCGGCAGAGGCAAAGCAAATCGGGCAGACAATGTCGCTTATCAGCGGTTATGCACTGGATAATGCAACGGGTATGGCTTCATATTCGGGGTATAAAGACTGGTTTATTCAAGATTTTGGTCGCCCCGGATATACGGTAGAAGCAGGCTTGGGTACAAACCCGTTGCCCATTAGCCAATTTGACAGTATTTACAGCAAAAACCTTAGCTTGCTGCTGTATGCGGCACAGGTTTAGGGTTAACAAAACCAAAAACTTTGCCGCAGAAACCACCCCGACCATAAAATTTAAATTTCTATTTAAATTTAAATAAAAATATAATTTTTCTCACAAACCACCCCGTCTTCGCTAAAGCAAAGCCACCCCTCCACGGAGGGGAATTTCTCTGCATTACCGAGACTGCTTGCCCGCTTTCTCCCCCTGTCGGCTTTCGCCGACATCCCCCTCCCGGAGGGGGGCTTTTTTCTCTCTTTTTTAGTGTGCCTCAAAGCCTCCCTCTTAGAGGGAGGTGGCAAGGCGTAGCCTTGACGGAAGGAGAATAATCAACTCCCCGCACTTTCGTAAACTTTTACGCCTTGGTTCCAAACAAACACGGCAACCGTCATAAGCACAACCGCCACAATCATTGGCATACCAATGCAAAACCACACGTTGCCGCCCCGCAAAATGTAGCTTGCAGGGTAAAACGCCGTAAGTGCAAACGGTATAACAAAGGTTACCACCGTTTGAATAAATCTGTTGTAGATTGTTACGGGGTATTTTGAAAAATCGTTGACCATATAAAACATATAGATAACACTTTGGCTGTTTTTTACCCAAAATGCAAGTGCCGATGTTACCGTTTTTATTGCGGTAAAAATTAATATGCAAAACGGCAGTGCAAGCAACCACAACAAAATTTTAACAATCGACCATTCAATTGCAATTTGCGGTGCAGTCCATACAATCAGCGATATACCCACAATAACCTCGCCAAAGCCGTCCACCTGAAATTGCTCCATTAACACGTGAATAAGCGGGTTAATCGGTCGGGTTAAATATGTGTCGAACTGACCCATTCTAATCATCCGTCCGCCCACAAACCACAGTCGGTCAAAAAAAACATGGTCGATGCCTTTGGGAATTAGCGAAAACCCGTATATAAACAAAATCTCGTTAAAGCTCCAACCGGCAAGGTCGGGTATTGTGCCGAAGATTATCCCCAAAAACAAAATGGTAGATGCCTGTGCAAGAAAAAATCCGCCCACCCCTATTAAAAAGTCGACTTTATATTCCATTTGTTTTTTAAGCTCTTGCACTATAAAAATTCGGTGCATTTTAAAAATTCTTTTAAGTTTCATTTTTTCTCTCTCGCTTTCGCCGACTGCTCGCTTTCTCCCCCTGTCCGTCTAGAAGCAAGAAGCCAGAGGTCAGAGGCAAGAAGCGACTTGCGTCGCTCGCTTTCTCCCCCTGTCGGCTTTCGCCGACATCCCCTCCCGGAGGGGGACTTTTTTTGTTAGTGCAATTTTAAACCATTTCTGCATTCTGCATTTTTATTTCTTATTTACAAATTGCCATTTGCAATTTGTAAATCAACTCCCCGCACTTTCATACACTTTTACGCCTTGGTTCCAAATAAACACGGCAACCGTCATAAGCACTACCGCCACCAGCATTGGCATACCAATGCAAAACCACGCATTACCGCCCCGCAAAATATAGCTTGCAGGGTAAAACGCCGTAAGTGCAAACGGTATTATATAAGTAACTATGGTCTGTATAAACCTATTATAAATTGTTACAGGATATTTTGAAAACCCGTGAACCATATAAAACATAAACGTAACATTGCCGCTTGTTTTAACCCAAAAAGCTAATGCGGCTGTTGCTGTTTTTATTGCAGTAAAAATAATTGTGCAAAACGGCAAAACCAGCAGCCAAAGCAAAATTTTAACAATCGTCCATTCAATTGCTATTTGCGGTGCAGTCCACAATATAAGAGATAAGCCGACTATAAGCTCGCCAAAACCGTTCACCAAAAAACGCTCTATAAGTATGTGGACAAGCGGGTTAATCGGTCGTGTTAAATAAATATCAAACTCGCCCATTCTAACCATCCATTGCCCAACGTGCCACAGCTTATCAAAGAAAAGATGGTCTATGCTTTTAGGTAAAAGCGAAAAGCCGTATATAAACAAAATTTCGTTAAAGCTCCAACCGTCAATTGCAGGTATATTACCAAAAATCACTACCAAAAACAAAACTGTTACAGCCTGCTCAACAAAAAATGTTCCAACACCTAAAAGAAAATCCGCTTTATATTCCATTTGCTTTTTCAGCTCTTGCACTATAAAAATCCGCTGCATTTTAAAAATTCTTTTAAGTTTCATTTTTTACCTCTCACGCTTTCGCCAACTGCTCGCTTTCTCCCCCTGTCGGCTTTCGCCGACAACCCCCTCCCGGATGGGGACTTTTTTGTTAGTGCAATTTTAAACCATTTCTGCATTCTGCATTTTTATTTCTTATTTACAAATTGCCATTTGCAATTTGTAAATTACCCTCCCTGCACAGTTAAATTGTTCTGCACAGCACGCCAAATGATTTTTGACAAAGCATAAAACGCCAAAAGCCAAACAACCTGCATAAACATAAAAAGCAAGGTTTCGTTTAAAGAATATTTGCCCATATAAATCATCGTCGGGGTATATGTAAGCGATGCAAACGGCAGCATTTTAAGCACCTCGGCAAGACCTGCGGGCAAAAAGTTAAGGGGTATCATCCCGCCCGACAAAAAGCCGATTATGCACTCCTTAACCATTTGCAAGCCCCACATATATTTGGTTACAAACGCAATAAATGCAAACGAAATGCCAATGTAAAAATTTAGCAAATAGCCCAAAGCTATGCTAAACATAAAAGCCAAAAAGTTAATAATATTAAATTGGAACAAGCCCGTAACAACAAAGCGGTAAATCTCTATGCCCACAAACGCAGGCACGGCAACAATATACATTGCCATAATTTTGTCGCCCAGCTCAAAAAACAAATAGGGGCGTTCAAAATCAATCGGGCGGATAATCCGCATTGCAATAGAGCCGTCTCGGATTTCTTCGGTAAGCTCCCATGCACCGGATGAATGATTAAGGTACGAAGTAATAAACGAAACAAAAATGTAAAGTATCATCTCAGTTTCGGTAAAGCCGCTCATAATGCCCGTGCCCGAAGCTTTATACACCGCAACCCACAAAAAGAACATAATAAACGAGTTTAAAACATCGCCCAAAACATAGCAAATAAAGTTTGTGCGGTAGGTTATTGTCGATTGCAAGCCGGCACGTGCAAACGGCATATGAATCCGCATAAAACGGCGTACTTTACTCAATTGCAACACCGCCTTTATACAACCGCCGAACAATTTCCTCAATGTCGGAGTCTTTTACGTTAATATCGCTTATGTTAACGGTCGAGAGTGTGTAGTTTAAAATATCGCCCACGCTTATTTTGTGGCTGTTAAAATTAACCGTGGCAACATTGCCCTCAAACGATGTTGTAATATCGTCCGGGTCTGCATTAAACTGCTCGCAATATTTAAGTGTGGCAAAGCTTTTTGGGTTGTCCACCTCAAAGGTCATACTGCGGGTTTGCCCATAGGTGGTTTTTAGGGTTTTAAGCGGACCTTCAAACATTTTTTTGCCCTTGTCAATCATAACAATACGCTCGCAAAGCAACTCGATATCTGAAATATCGTGCGTTGTAAGAATAAAGGTTGTGCCCTCTTCCCTGTTAATTTTATTAATCGCCTTGCGGATATTGTCCTTAACCACAACGTCCAAGCCAATGGTCGGTTCGTCTAAAAAAACCACCTTTGGGCGGTGCAGCAGGCTTGCGGCAATATCAGCTCGCATTCGCTGCCCCAGAGAGAGTGTGCGAACAGGGCTTTTTATAAATTCGGGCAGGTCTAAAATTTCGTTCAAAAAGTCCATTCTCGATTTAAAATCGCTGTCGCTGACCTCATAAATTTCTTTTAAAACGGCATAGGTTTCTACCAGCGGCAAATCCCACCAAAGCTGTGTACGCTGCCCAAAAACAACCCCGATTTCTTTAACATAGGTGGTGCGTTGCTTTTGCGGGTTGCAGCCGTTTATTATGCACGAGCCCGACGTTGGCGTAAGTATGCCCGTCAGCATTTTAATAGCGGTAGATTTGCCCGCCCCGTTTGGCCCTATAAAGCCCAAAATCTCGCCCTTGGGCACATGGAAGCTAATATCGTTAACCGCCTTAATAATTTCATACTTCGGCTTAAAAAGTGCTTGCACACTGCCCTTTAGCCCCGGGTTCTTTATTGTTTTTTTAAAGTCTTTGCACAAATGCTCAACATGTATCATTTTTGTTAATTCCTTATTTACTTAATTAATTTTCTCAAATTCCAAATTTTAGCAAACGCTTAAATAGTCTTTTAATTATAGCTTTTTAAATAGGTAATGTCAATTAAAAAAGAGCCGAAATTTCATATAAAACTAAAAGAATTTTCACCAAAAACTCATTATTCGTCTTTTTTAAAAACACACGGTTGTTTTATTATTAGACCATCATTTTAAATCAAGGAGTTTTTGCAGTATGATAATTCAAAACGCACTTAAAAGCATTACCCGTTGCACCGGTAGGAACATTTTAATAGGCATAATTGTTCTGGTTATTTCGGTTGCCTCTTGCGTGGCACTTAACATTAAAAACGCTGCCGCACAAGCCGAGACCGAAGGTTTAAGCAATATTAAAATAACAGGGCAAATTAGCTTAGACCGCCAAAAAATGATGGAATCTTTTAACCCCGAAGATGCAGCAAGCGGTGAACGTAACCCCGAAAATTTTAGGGATATGTTCGCAGAAAACACCGAGCTGAGCTTAGACCAACTGCAAACCTATGCAAGCTCCGGCAATGTAGAAGACTTTTACTATATATCTACCGCCGCTTTAAATGCAGCGGATGATATTGAACCCTTCAGCGAAAGCTCTTCTGAGGAAGCTTCGGAAGATACTGCTGAAGCCGAAACAAACAACCCGTTTGCAGAAGGTATGCCAAACGGCGGTATGCCCGGCGGGCAAAACGGCGGTATGATGCAAATGAACCAAGGTGATTTTACATTAACAGCTGTGGCGTCCGAATCTGCACTGACCGACTTTATTAACGGCACTTCTAAAATAAGCAGCGGCACTATATTTGATGTATCAACTGCCGACAACAATTGCATAATAAGCTCGGAGCTTGCCGCCTTTAACGGAGATTTAGCCGCCGGCGACACCATAACCCTTGCAAACCCATCGGACGAAACAGAAACCTACACACTAAACATCGTCGGAATTTACACGAACACAAGCAGCACCTCTGACAGCAACGGTATGGGTATGCGGTTCTCAACAGCACTTGACCCTGCAAACAATATTTATCTAAGTGCATCTTCATTAACTGCAATTGCGGCAAACTCCGAGTCGGTAGGCACTACCTCAACCGACGACTACGGCAGAACCACCTCAACAGCAATTACAACACAAACACAAGGCACATATGTTTTTGCCGATGTTGACAGCTACAACGCTTTCGGCACCGAACTGACAAGTTTGGGGTTGGATGAAAACTATACCCTTACATCTAACGATATTTCTTCTTACGAAGCAAGCTTAGTGCCGCTGCAAAATCTATCGAGCTTTGCAACAACAATGCTGCTGATTGTTTTGGCGGTTGGTGCTGTTATTCTAATAGTTATTAACATTTTCAGTATTCAGCAACGCAAGTATGAGGTTGGTGTGCTCACCGCCATAGGCATAAAAAAATGGAAGGTTGCGGCACAGTTTGTTACCGAACTGCTGTGCGTAACTTTGGTTGCTGTTATTGTGGGTGCGGCAATTAGTGCGGCGGTTTCGGTGCCGGTTGCAAACACACTTTTGGCAAACCAAATAAGCTCGCAGCAAACACAGCAGCAATCGGTTAATGACAATTTTGGCAGAGGTCAAGCCCCCGCAGGTATGCCAAACGCTGCACCAAACAACGGCGGCGGCAACCCTATGATGGGCGGCAGAGGTGATATGTTTAATGTTTTGCAAAATGCCGATGCCAACTTTGTAGACAAAATAAATGCCGTTACCGACTTTTACACCGTTTTGCAGATTATATTAATCGGCGTTGTTTTAACAATAATATCGAGCATTGTTGCAATTATTTTTATTGCAAGGTACGAGCCGCTTAAAATATTGGCGAACCGCACTTAAGTCTAAAAAATAATCAAATCTATTTTATAATAAAGAAGGGCTAAAAAATGAGCTTATTGGAACTTAACAACATCAGCTATAACTATGACGGCAAAAAAAATGTAATTAAAAATGTAAATTATTCTTTTGACAAAGGCAAGGTTTATGCCATTACAGGTCGCTCGGGGGCAGGCAAAACCACTTTGCTGTCGCTGCTTTCGGGGCTAACTGCCCCAACTCAGGGAGAAATTTTGTTTAATAACGTAAACATAAAAAAGATAAACAAGTACGACTTTCGCAGCCGATATGTAGGCGTAATTTTTCAAAGCTTTAACTTGCTGCCGCACCTCAATTCGGTTGAAAACGTAGAACTCTCGATGCGTGCAAGCGGCAAAAAAACACCCAACAGGCGGCAAAACGCAGAAGAAATTTTAAAAAAGGTATGCTTAGACGACTCGCTTGCAAAACGGCGAATATTAAAGCTATCGGGCGGCGAGCAGCAGCGTGTTGCAATTGCACGGGCTATTTCGTACGAGCCGGAAATTATATTGGCAGACGAACCCACCGGCAATTTAGATTCTGCCACGCAGGATGAAATTGTAAGCATTTTTAAAAGCCTTGCCCACAACGACGGCAAATGTGTTATTATTGTTACTCATTCGCCTGTCGTTGCAAAAGCTGCAGATGAGATTTTTGAACTTGCTCCTCTAAAATAAGGTTTTTTAATTATATTTTTTTAATAAAAAATATAACGGATGAGATTTTTGAATTAGCACCTATAAAATAAAACTTTATTAAATAAAAAAACAAATCCTCAAAAACTGCTGCATTTTTATAAATTTTTAATTTTATTTTATAAAAAAATATACCCCTAAAAACAGTGCCCCTATTGGGGCACTATTTTTGTCATAGCACTGTGTTAAAAAAGAGGGTCTATCATCGCCAAATGTTTTTGAATCGCCGTAACATCGTCAATAGTAACAAAACCATCACCATTAGCATCGGCATTTAGCTTTTGTTCATCTGCCAAAGTTATTAATGATGCAAGATGTTTTTGTATGTCGGTAGCATCGTCTACACTTACTTCGCCGTCAAGGTTAGCATCGCCTAAAAGCGTTGGGGATGGTTGATTTATTTCTGAAGCTGTAACAGGCGGAACTGTTTTGGGCGGGACTGTTCTGACCGGCACTTTAAAATCCACAAAACCGTTTGCCGTAATCAGCTTTTGCTCAAGTCTGTTTAATACATAACCATCTTCACCCTTAACAGGTATTTGCTCGGCATTCTCGCCATTTTTGTTGTTGTTAACCAAAACATTTACGGGTGTCCAATTTGTCTCGATTTCGTAATAATACAAATCGTCGCCTACATAGGTCATTTTTTTGCCCGGCCATGGTTCTTTGCCGCCTCCGGGGTTATAATAATATAAATAAACTTCATCCCAATTGGTTTGCGAATTGTCAAAGAACACTATTGTTTTGCCTGTAAAATCGGGCAGGTTGGGATAATATGGTTCGGTTACGGGCGGCATTGTTGTGGTTATTATAGGCACTGTTGTTGGTGGTGGTGTGGTTTTTGGGATAGTTGAAATTGGAACAGTTTTTGCAACGGTAGTTGTTGGATTTTTCGGAATTTCAAAATCTACAAAACCACCGTCTGTAAACAGCTTTTGCTCGCCCTTGTTTATAACAAACCCTTCCATCTTTTCGCTGGGTATCTGGTCGCCTTTGTCGTTATTTAACAGCACATACGCTTGCGACCAGTTAGTATCTATTACAGAATAGTACAAGTCGGCATTAACATACGTCATTTTTTCGCCCGGCCAATTGCGGTATTCTTGCACTTGGTCGCCCTCATATTTGTAATAATACAAATAAACATCGCTCCAATTTTTTTGCGAATTGTCAAAGAACACTACGGTTTTGCCTGTTAAGTCGGGCAGGTTTGAATAATCGGGAGCTGTTGTAGGAGCAGCTGTAGTTGTTGGAACGGGTATAGTTGTAGGAATGTCCGGAAGGTCCGAAGCATCGTACAAAACTATAATCGAACGCCCCGAGATTGTGCCGCTTATTGTGCCGTTGCTAACAGTGTAGTATTTGCCGGGGTGTGCATGGTCTTCATATGTGCCATTTGGCAGAGAAGTGCTGCCATTAAAGCTTTTGCTGTTTGAAGAAGCATTGATTATAACCGCACCTGCGTTGCCACGCTCGATTTTTAAAACAGCGTTATCGCCCATATTTTCAAGCGATTCCCGCTGACCTATCATTGCACTGCGGAACTTGTTTACTGCTGTAACTTCTGCATGCTTATAGTTATCGTCGCCCGCTGCACCAATTTGGTTTGTACCCCATTGGTTTGAGGTGCTGCTGCCGTTTGGGCGGCTGAAAAACAACGGTGTGTTGCCTGTGCGTGCTGCCAAAACAGCCCATGCCAATCTAACATCGGTGTTATCCATACTCTGCCACGAACCGTCGCCCGTGTAGTTATCGTGAGATTCTACCCAACCAACCAGATGAACAGCACCTTCGGATTGATAATTGTTCATAGTGTTTGCAGGCAATTCGTCTATGCCGATGCTGCGTCTTAAAATATGACCAAAAGAGCTTGCCGTTACGCCCATCAGTTTGTCGTATTCAGATATGCGTACTGTGTGAGGGTTACCGCCGTCTTGCAAAATTTCGCCGTATTGGAACTCGCTGCCGTTTTTTAGAATTGTGGGCCAAAACGAGCTGCCGAAGCTGCCGTCGTCGGGTAACTCAATATGCTTTGCGGCATCGTAGCGGAAGCCGTCCGCACCCAACGAAACGCACTCTTTTAAATAGTTGAGTATAAGCTGTTGATAGTTAGAATTGTGCGTGTTGCAATCTGGCAATCCGATTAGGTTATTTTGAGTAACCGATTCACGGCTATTGTAGTCGATGTCCCCGTATCTGTTGTGGTAAAGCCCGCCCGAAATATTCTTTAAGCTGCCTGCAACTGCACCTTGGTCGGGTGTTGTGTGGTTTGCAACAACGTCAACCAAAATTTTAATGCCGTATTTTTCGGCTTCTGCACACATGCTTACAAATTCGTTGCGTGTGCCCAGCTGATAGTTACCGATTGTGTATGCCGTTGCCTGATAGTTATAGTACCATTTGCCGTTGCCCATAAGCTGCATACCGCCGCCGTCGCCCTGCAAAATCTCGTTAATTGGCGACAGCTGCACAGACGTATAGCCCGCATTGGCGATGTTGGCTAAATTTTGTTTTACAGTGTTAAAGCTCCAGCACCAAGCGTGCAAAATTACGCCGTCTTTTATTGCGGCTGCATTGCCGTAGCTGTTAAGGGCACCCGCCTGCTGTGATGTTGTTGCCGCAGCCTCTGCCGAATTAACATTAGAAACAATAAGTGTAAAGCTTAAGCTGCTAAAAGCCAAAACCAAACATAAAAATAAAGATAATACCTTTTGATTTTTTACTACAGCTTTTTGCAAATCAATCGCCTCCAAAAAGTTTTATTAATTATACACTGAACAATATGTGCATAATCTGCATTGTGTTTTCATTATATTTGTTAATTTTGCCAATAACAATAGCGTTCACTGTTTGTTTACAGAATTTTAAACTTCTCTCTATAAAAAGTTAATTAACTATCTTTTATTTGCCAAAAAATAGAAAAAGCCCTGCCAAAAGCAGGGCTATGATGCGAGTACTTCTATTAAAACAAATCAGCATGTGTTCCTGTTCGGGTCATAATTAACACCAAACAATCGTTATCGACCTTGTAAATCAAAAGCCAATCGGGTGTAATATGGCACTCACGATGACCAATATAATTACCTGTTAAAGCGTGGTCTTGATATTTTTCAGGCAAAACCTCGCCGGTTTCCAATAGCTCAATTACAGTATCTAAGAGCGTAATATTATAACACAAACGCAAAGCGTTTTGTTATAATTAGTGCATCGCCTTTTGCCAAAGGCAAAAACAGGCGGCACATATAATTTATAATATTTGCAAAACGCCTACCTTTGCTTAATGGAATAAATTCATTTGCAAATATTGTAACCTCGTTTTTTTATCAGCTTGTAATCTCGACGATAGCGTGAAGAATAAACGATGTCATATTTCTTATGCATCAAATTCCTCCGCATCAATTTCGGCATCCAACTCAGCTTTCATCTCTGCATAGCTGGAAAACCGTCGGCTTAAATTTTTACCTGCGTTTACATCTGCTATCGCCTGTCGTGTAACCTCGTTATAATTCGGCTCTGCCGTTATCGGAAACGGAATAACCCGTTCTCTCACAACAGCCTTTGCAAAAATCGTAAACGCCGTGGTCATATTCATACCAAAATCATTGCAAAGTGCCTCAAACTGCTTCTTTAAATTTTCATCCATCCTAACACTAAATGCAGCTTGTGCCATTAAAATCAACCCCTTGTGTTTATTATAATATCTATTATAACCCAATGTGTGCAAAATATCAAGTGTTTGAATAAACTTTTTTATAAACAACAAAACGCAAAAAGCCCTGCCAAAAAGCAGGGCTTGTTTATAATATTGTTTTTCTTTTATAAGTCTATTTATTATGGGTAACAAGTTTGTTAATAACAAACTGCACAGCTGCAACAAGGTTACCTGTGCCTTATTTGACATAAAATCAAAAAAATAGTATAATCTTTACATTAATATATTAAGATAAGAAAAAATAAAGGGAAGTAAAAGTTTTGAGTTTGAGTACACCATTAAGTACACGAGAAGATTTAAGAAATGTTGCAATTATAGCCCACGTAGACCACGGCAAAACCACGTTGGTTGACCAAATGCTCCGCCAAAGCGGAATTTTTAGAGAGAACGAAGCCCTAACCGAACGGGTTATGGACAGTAACGATTTGGAACGTGAACGTGGGATTACGATATTGTCTAAAAACACTGCCGTAAAATACGGCGACACAAAAATTAATATTGTAGACACGCCCGGACATGCCGATTTTGGCGGCGAGGTTGAACGCATTTTGATGATGGTTGACGGCGTTTTGCTGCTGGTTGATGCCTTTGAAGGCTGTATGCCGCAAACACGCTTTGTGCTGAAAAAAGCTTTAAGCTTGGGCAAAAAACCGCTGGTTGTGGTAAATAAAATCGACCGCCCCGGCTCAAGACCCTTAGAGGTTGTAGACGAAGTTTTAGATTTGTTTATCGAGCTTGGTGCAGATGAGGACCAGCTTGAGTTCCCTGTGGTTTATGCCTCGGCAAAGGGCGGCTATGCAACGCTTGACCCGGCCGTTGAGGGCACCGATATGGTACCCCTGTTCGAGAAGATAATCTCGGAAATCCCTGCTCCGCAAGGCGATGCAGAAGCAGGAATGCAAATTTTGTTTTCTAACATTGAATATGACGAATATGTTGGACGCATTGGCATTGGGCGTGTGGAGCGTGGCACTGTTAAAAGTGGTATGCAAGCCGTGCTGTGCAGTGCCGACGGGCAAACTAAAGCCGTTAAAATTGCAAAGCTCTACCAATATGAGGGCTTAAAACGGGTAGAAACCGACACCGCACAGGTGGGCGATATTATTTGCGTAAGCGGCATTGCAGCCTTAAATATTGGCGAAACCGCTTGCAGCCCCGATTGTGTGGAAGCCCTGCCTTTTGTAAAAATAGACGAGCCTACTGTTTCTATGAATTTTATGGTTAACAACAGCCCGTTTGCAGGCAAAGAGGGCAAATTTGTTACCTCACGCAATATACGGGACCGTCTGTATAAAGAGGTGGAAACAAATGTAGCCCTGCGGGTGGAGGACACGGACTCTGCCGACACACTAAAAGTAAGCGGACGTGGCGAGCTGCATCTTTCTATTTTAATAGAAACAATGCGTCGCCAAAATTATGAATTTCAGGTTTCCCGCCCACAGGTTATTACAAAAGAAATCGACGGTACTCTTTGCGAGCCTATCGAGTACCTTATTATCGAAGTTCCCGAAAATTATGTTGGACCCGTAATGGAAAAACTGGGCAGCCGCAAGGGCGAGCTTGTTAATATGGCAACCCGAGAAAACGGCATTACTCATATTGAGTTTAAAATACCGGCACGTGGGCTTATGGGCTACCGTCCCGAGTTTTTAACCGACACAAACGGCAACGGCATTATGAACCACGTTTTTGACGGATACGAACCCTTTAAGGGCGAGATTACCACCCGCTTCCAAGGCTCGCTTATAGCACACGAAACGGGCGAAACAGTGGCATACGGGCTGTTTGCGGCACAAGAGCGAGGCAAGCTTTTTGTTGGTGCAGGTGTTAATGTTTATGAGGGCATGATTGTGGGTGCAAACCCCAAAAACGAGGATATGACGGTTAATGTTTGCAAACGCAAGCACGTTACAAACACCCGTGCTTCCGGCTCGGACGATGCTTTAAAACTCACCCCGCCCACCACACTGTCGCTTGAGCAATGCCTTGAATTTATTGCCGACGATGAGCTGGTTGAGATTACACCAAAATCTATACGTATGCGTAAACGCATTTTGCAAAAAGAGATGCGGGCAAAAAGCAAAAAGCAATAATTTTTAGTTTTTAACAGCTTTAACTTAATTAATATAATTATAATGAAGAGGTTGGCAAAATGGCAAAAAAAGCGTTGTTCGGCAAAAATATTCCCGTTGCGTGCGAGTATTGTGAAAACTCCGAAAAAATCGACCAAAACCTGCTTGTATGCTTGGCAAAACGCAGCATAAAAAATGGCAAATGCCGCAAGTTTGAATATGACCCTTTACGCCGTGTGCCAAAAACTCAAAACCAAACACAACCCGCATTTGAACCAAAAGATTTTTTGATTTAGTGCCGGTTTTAATAAAAAAAGAGGAGAATGCGTTTGAGCAAGCTTTTGCCCAAATGCCGAAAATTGAAGAATGAAGCTTAACATTGCAAAAAAAATTATAAAAAACCACCTTATAACAGGCGAAATGATAACAGGTACCGACATTGGCTTGCGTATTGACCAAACACTTACACAAGATGCAACAGGCACAATGGCATACCTTGAGTTTGAAGCAATTGGCGTGCCACGTGTTAAAACCGAAAAAAGCGTTGCATACATCGACCATAACACCCTGCAAACAGGGTTCGAAAATGCCGACGACCATCGTTATATTCAATCGGTTTGCAAAAGGCACGGCATTTATTTTTCTCGCCCGGGCAACGGCATTTGCCATCAGGTTCACCTCGAACGCTTTGGCAAGCCGGGCAAAACGCTGATAGGCTCCGATAGCCACACACCCACAGGTGGCGGCATAGGTATGCTTGCAATTGGGGCAGGCGGGCTGGACGTTGCGGTTGCAATGGGCGGCGGCGAATATTACATAACAATGCCCAAAGTGGTAAACATTATTCTTACAGGCAAGCTGCAACCTTGGGTAACGGCAAAGGACGTTATTTTAAAAGTATTGCGTCTGCTTACAGTTAAGGGCGGCGTCGGCAAAATTATAGAATATTCGGGTCCCGGCGTTAAAAGCCTGACCGTGCCCGAACGTGCAACCATAACAAATATGGGTGCAGAGCTTGGAGCTACCACCTCGATTTTCCCGTCGGATGAAATTACGCTTGAATTTTTAACCGCACAAGAGCGTGCAGAGGATTATGTGGAGCTTTGTGCCGACCCGGGTGCCGAGTATGATGAAACCTTGACTATAGATTTATCTGCCCTGCAACCGCTTGCCGCTTGCCCCCACAGCCCCGACAACATCAAGCCGGTTGCAGAGCTTGCGGGCAAAACGGTAGACCAAGTTTGCATTGGTTCTTGCACAAACTCCAGCTATTTGGATTTGATGCGGGCTGCAAAAACACTAAAAGGCAAAACGGTACATCCTGCTGTTTCACTCTCGATTGCCCCCGGCAGCAAGC